>LLZO01000276.1 GCA_001567545.1 Candidatus Tepidiaquacellales bacterium OLB5 | reverse complement strand
GGCATTTCTGTTTATCACCGCAGAAGCGGTTTTTGAGCTTTCCACAACTTTCCGTAAAATATTATTCTTCGGGTATATTTCAGGCTTTGCAGCAACAGCAGTTATGATATCAGCTGTTTATTTAACCTCTCTTCAGAAAATCAGATCATCCGCTGTTATAAACAGGTATGCAAAAAAGATAGGCAGCACCTACCCTGAAATTAAAGACAGGCTGCTGAACTCACTGCAGCTTTACAACTATACAACAAAAAAAGATCATATATTTTCAGATTCACTTGCTGCAGAATCGATAAATACATTTAATGAACATACCCGCTCAATAGATTTTAAAAATGCGGTTTCATTTAAGAAAAATAACAGGCTCCTTATTATTTTTGCCTCTGTACTTTTACTGTTCAATATTTTATTGTTTTCATTCCCCGGTACTTTACTTGCAGCAGCCAACAGGATAGTAAATTATAATTTTACATTTGTTGATAATACACTCGGCATAGCATTTGAAATTAAGCCCGGCAACACAGAAATTTCAAAAGGAGAAAGTGTTGAGCTTATTGCCAATATTAAATTCAACGACCCTGCTTATACAACCGGTGAAATAACCCTGTTTACAAGAGAAGTGACCCCTGACGGGATCAGTATTTCCGAAAACGATGAAAAGATATCAGCTGTAAATACAAATGAGTTCAGGGCATCATTAAAAAGTATTAATTCTCAGACGGTATACTGGTTTGAATACAAAGGAGTAAAATCCCCGGTTTACACTATCACCATAACAAACCGCCCGGTAATAAAGTCACTTAAAGTAACTGTATATCCCCCTGCTTATACCAGGCTGCCTTCCAGAACAATTGACGGGAATGATATTACTACAATTGCCGGAAGTACAGTTTATATAGAGCTTGAGTCATCTGAAGATATAAACAGCGCATCAGTTTCTTTTGGCGGAGCAACCATGCCTGTTAATTTTGAAATTAACGGGAAAACTGCAATAGGTTCATTTATTGCATCATCTAACGGTACATTTACTGTTAATGTAAAAAGAGAGCACAGCGGAAAAGTGCTGGAATCGATTAATCCCAAAACAATTAATCTTAAGGTTTTTCCTGATCAATTCCCGGTAATTTCTATTACAGAACCTGAAAACAATGAAGTGAATGTTCAGGGTAAAGGTGATATTGAGATCCGCTCCAGAATAACAGATGATTTTGGTTTCACGAAATTACGGCTTGGTTATAAAATTGTAAGCTCAAAATTCGGACCAACTGATAAAGACTACCGGTATACTGATATTCATATAAAAAATACGGATGCTACCGGACTGGAGGTTCCTTTTATATGGAATCTGAGAAGCCTGAACCTGGGCAGCGAGGATGTTGTGGAATATTTTGTGGAGGTTTATGATAATGACGGTTACAGCGGTCCTAAAATGTCACGCTCGCAGGTAAAAAGGCTTGTATATCCTTCTTTTGAATCATTAATGAAAAAGACGGAAAAGACCAAAGATGAAGTTGAAAATTCACTGAAGTCTGCAATGGATGATGCAATGGAGCTTAAGAAAGAGCTTGATGAGCTGAAAGAGAAAATGGAAAAAAATCCCGAAGAGCTGGGATTGAACGACCCCAAGAAGAACCAGGAAATGCAGCAGAAGCTTGAAAATATACAGAATAATCTGAACAATACACAGCAAAAGCTGGATGACCTGATGAAAGAGCTTCAGCAGAACAGCCAGATATCCAAAGAAACCCTTGATAAATACATGGAGCTGCAGAAGATGTTTCAGAAAATTGATTCAAAAGAGCTTCGTGAAGCGCTGAAGAAGCTTCAGGAAGCTATGAAAAACATGAACAAAGACCAGCTTAAGGAAGCGATGAAGAATTTTAAGTTTGATGAGGAAAACTTTAAGAAATCCCTTGAAAAAACCATGGAACTGCTCAATAAAATTATGAATGAGCAGAAAATGGGAGAGCTTACCCAGAAGCTGGATGATATAACCAAACAGCAGGATGCATTAAAGGATGAAACAAAGAACACAGATAAAAATGATAAGAATAGCCTGAATAACCAGTCTAAAAAGCAGGAGGATATAAAGAACAATCTTTCTGACTTCCAGAAACAGATGAAAGAGCTTTCCGAAAATTTCAAAAAGTCAGGCGACCAGCAGATGTCTAAGGAAATGCAGAAGCTGCTTGAAGAGATGATGAAAAAAATGCTGGAGCAGAAAATGCAGAACTCCCAACAGAGCTTAGAACAGGGAAATAAGGATCAGTCACAGAAACAGCAGGAACAGATATCACAGGACTTAAATGATATGAACCAGCAGATGCAGGATATGCTTCAAAGCATGATAGATAAGGAAAACTCAAAGCTTCAGGCAAAGATGGAAGAGTTCCTTAAAAGGCTTAAAGAAATGTCAAAGCGCCAGAAAGAGCTGATGGACCAGTCAGAAGATCTTGATGCCAACAGTGATATGAAAGATTTCCAGAACAATAAACAGCAGCAGGATAAGCTTCAGAATGACCTTTCAAACCTGACAGAAGAAATGATGAGTATGGCACAGCAGATGGGCATGAGCCCTATGATGAGCAAAAACCTCGGTGATGCATTCAACGAAATGCAGAATGCTTCACAACAGCTAAGCAAAAAGGACGGTCAACAGCGCCAATAAATCCCAGGGTAATGCAAAGGAATCGCTTGATAAAGCTGCAGAAAGAATGCAGCAGATGTGCCAGAGCGGTAAACCTGGTGACGGCGAAGGTAAAAAACCGGGCTCCGGTTTACAGCAGCTGCTTCAGCAGCTTCAGCAAATGATAGCAAAACAGCAGCAGCTTAATAACCAGATGCAGGGAATGAACCCTAATGGAAACCAGGGTAAGCTTTCCCAGGAACAGATGGCGCAGATGCAGCGGCTTGCTTTGGAACAGCAGCAAATTAAAGATGGTGTTAACCAGCTTAACGAAGAATTTAAAAAACAGCAGGAAGCCGACGGTAAAAAGCTGCTCGGAAATCTTGACCAGGTACAGAAAGACATGCAGGAAATCATTAAAGACCTGCAGGAAAACAATATCACCCCGGAAACCAAAAAAAGGCAGGAAAAAATCCTTTCAAGAATGCTGGATTTCCAGCTTTCGACCCGCGAAAAGGATTTTGAACAGAAACGGGAATCAAGACCCGGAAAGAATTTTGAGCGCAGCTCTCCTCCGGAAATTATAATTTCAAAACCCAATATTATTAACGGAATAAACCAGGATGCGCTGGAGCTTCAGAAGGAAAATTATACTGAAGATTACGAGCTGCTTATTCAGAAATACCTGGAAAAAATTAAAACCGGTTCAAATTAATTACTTTTTAGAAAGGTTAATAAACCTTTGTTTTTTTAATTCCTTTACGAATTTTTAATAATTAATTAATTTTTATAAAAAAACATTAAAAATTCTGAGGATTTCTTAATATTTTCCTCACGGATTGTTAACAGGAAAATCCTTATATTTGTACAATAATCAATAAACATTAATTTTATCATAAAGGAGATAATTTCATGAGAAGACTATTACTTCTTATTGTGGCTGTTTTGTCATTAGCCTCAATTTATCAGACACAGTCACAGATTTTATTAAATGAAAATATTAATTATCCTGCGGGTGATTCGTTAACAGCCCACGGCTGGACCTGGATCAACAGCTATGTAAATACTGTTACGGTTGCAACCGGAAATTTATCATATTCCGGTTATACAAATTCCGGAATAGGCAATATGGTTAGACTGCATAATACCGGTCAGGATGTTTACAGGCAGCATGATTCTGTAAATGTTAATAACATTTATGTTTCTTTCCTCATCAGGGTAGATTCAGTTCAGGCAACCGGAGATTATTTCTTTGCTTTGCTTCCCAGCACAAATACAAGCAACTACACAATGAGGACATTCATTAAATCCTCAGGAGCTGGATTCCAGATCGGGATTTCCAAAAGTACCGAAGCAGTTACTTATGCACCTGCTACCTATAATTTAGGTACTACTTATCTTATTGTTGTAAAATATACATTCAATTCAGGAACTAACCAGGATGACCAGCTTTCATTATATGTTTTAAGCGGTGCAATCCCGGGTACAGAACCGGCACCGGTTGCAGGTCCGATAACAGGCACACAGGTAGACTCTCCGAATATAAGCAGGATAGCTTTAAGGCAGGGGTCTGCTTCAAATGCACCAACCCTTGATATAGATGGTTTTACGGTTTTCAGGACCTGGGGAAATTTAGTCGGGATTAATAATATTTCAACAGTTGCAGAAAACTTTTCATTGTCACAGAACTATCCCAATCCGTTTAACCCGTCTACAAAGATAAACTTCTCTTTGCCTGAAAGAAGCTTTGTAACACTGAAAGTATATGATATGCTGGGAAAAGAAGTAATGCAGCTTGTAAACAGTGATTATTCTGCAGGTACTTATGCAGTTGATATGAATGCAGCCGGGTTAAGTACCGGAATTTATATTTACAGCATCGAGGCAACAACTGAAACCGGTAATATTTTTAAAGATACCAAAAAACTTACTCTCGTAAAATAATTTTATCATCAATTATTAAAAAGGACTGTTGAAAAACAGTCCTTTTTGTATAATAATAATAAGTTAACTTGCTTTTTTATTTTTCTGCAGGATAAATTTTAAAATATAATAATCAAAGCAGATAAATGTAATGATACCCATACCTATTACCATTGCATTTCCCCGTCTGATTCCGATAATGATAAATGTTACTGCAGCAACAAGGCTAAGTATAATTGCTGCTTTTTCTGAAACAGCATTATTGTTTTTTGCAGCCAATGCCAGTATAAAAATTATTATTCCGATTCCCGGGGCAATAAAAGCAGTGGGGCTTCCCGAAGAAAAATATCCAATCAAACCGCCTGCAACCAAAATGACTGCATTTATGATCATGATGATGTGATTTTGTATCATAAATTTTCCCTCAATTATATTATTTTGTTTTTCAAATATAGTAATCTCTGTTCACAATAAAAAATTTCACCAAATAATTTGAATAACAGGCATAAAATTGCTATTTTTGAGCTAAATTCTTAAGAAAACTCCGGAAAAAGATCCAATTTCATGGCAAAATCAGCTAAAAAACAGGTTAAAAATAAAGAATTAATTAAAAAAAAGGATATTACCTTTAATTTAAGTATTAATAAATCAGCTGTTTTAATTATTTTAGGTGTGCTTTTAACAGCATCATTTATACTGCCTTATTATTATATAAATTATGCCCATTCTTTGAATCAATATCACAGTTTTCCGCTTGATGACCCGTGGATACACCTTCAGTTCGCCAAAAACCTGGCTGAGTACGGAAGCTTTTCTTATTTTAAAAATGAAATTGTTACAGCAGGTTCAACTTCACCTTTATATACTTTAATACTTGCTGCGGGTTTTTTGTTACAAAAAATGAAATGTGGCTGAGCTACATTACCGGAATAATTTTCTTTATATGCGCTGTATATTATTTTTACAGGTTAAGCAGTAGTATTTTCCCCAATGAAAACTGGCTCGCGCTTGCTGCCGTTATGTTATTTGTGCTTGATAAGTGGATGAACTTTATTTCAGTAACCGGAATGGAAACCACCCTGTACATTTTTTTGCTTGTGGCGTGTTTTTATTACTACCGAAAGCTTAATGCCGCAGGTTTTGCCGTTACCCTGGCTCTTTCAATGTGGACAAGACCCGATGCTGTTGCTTTTATTGCTGCAATAGCTGCAGACTATTTATACAGGTTATATATAAGGAGCAAATCTAAAAATAAAGATAACCTGCCTGAAATATTCAGCAGGGATGCACTTATTAAAATTGCGGTAATTTCAGGTATAATTATGGCTGCATATTTTATTATGAACCTGGTGATATCCGGTTCATTGCTGCCGAATACATACAGCGCAAAGCTGACTTATTATTCTGCTGAATTCAGAAGCCGGGGAGATTTTCTTAAATCTGAGGTTTGGGAATACTTTACCGAAAAAGCTTATTTGCTTATATTAATTCCTTTTTTAATTGCAGCATTCAGGATAATTAATGATTCCGTTAAACAAAAATATAACCCTCTGCTGCCGGCCCTGATATTTATTTTACTCCTGATTTTTATTTACTGGTATAAGCTGCCGTATGCGCACAGGTTTGGCAGATACCTTATGCCGGTATTCCCGTTTTATTTCCTTCTGGCAGTTTACGGCGGCAGGGAATTTTTTAAATGGCTGGCAGAATATATCAACGATTCCAAGCTTGTAAACGGTTTAAATATTATGCTCCTGCTTGGTACAATGGTATATTTTACGGCAGGTTATAATGAAAACAAAAGGGTTTTCCAGGACCAGTCCAGGCATATATATATCCGCCAGGTTGAAGCTGCCAAATGGCTTAAAAATAACACACCCGACAACTCTGTTATTGCTACGCATGATGTAGGGGCGATTGCATATTATTCCGAAAGAAAAATTGTTGATGTAGTTGGGCTGATAAACCCGGAATTTGTTGAAAAGCTTAACAACAAAGATTTTGTAACATTCGTTAAGGAGCAGCTTAAAAAACAGAATGTATCCTATGTTGCATTCCTTAAAGAGTGGTTCCAGGTAGCCAACCAGCCTTCATTATTTTCTGCAGGTGAAAATAATTTTGAAATAATGAATATTTACAAATACGAACCCGATAAAACCCACATCCTTTCCACCGAAGTGAACACCGGAATGAACTATGCAGCAGAATTCATTAAGAACAAACAGTATCCTAATGCGGTAACCATACTTAAACAGGTAATTTCATTTGATCCCCAGAACTCACTGGCATATTTCCAGCTGGCATATGTATATTCAGAGCTTAACGATGTAGTAAATTCCGAAAAAAGCCTGCGCAAAGCAGTAGAAATTTATCCCGGGTACAGGGATGCTGCAATATCACTCAGCAATCTTTACAGGATACAGAACAGGATAGACGAATCAAAAAATGTACTTAACAGCTATATTGCAGTTAACCCGCAGGATACTGCGGTTATTAGCCAGCTTAAACAGCTGAATTCAATGACAACTTCACCAGACAGTTTAAAAAACAGATAATTCTTCAATTAATTGAACTATTTAAGAATAATATACCCCGCTGTATTTACTTTATCATTTGCGGTTTTTTTTATTTTTCAGGTAACTTTTCTGAACAAAGGGTATAATAATTCAACCGGTGATGCTGTTGTAAAAATTGTGAAAGGTGATAACCTGCGCACAGTTGCTGAAAAGCTGGAAGCTTCACAGGTAATTTATAATAAATATATTTTTATTGCCCTAGCAAAAATTTACGGCAAAGAAAATAATCTTATCCCCGGAGAGTATAACATCAGCAGCGGGTTAACTTACCTGAATGTGCTGAATACTGTAACTGACCCTACGGTTATTAGAACTGTAACTGTAACAATTCCCGAAGGTATGAATATCAGGCAAATTGCCCGGCTGCTGCAAAACAAAATAGGAGTTGACTCTGCAGGATTTGTTGAAGAAGCAAAAAATGACAGCCTTCTTAAGCTTATAGGTGTTGAAGCAGGCGATATGGAAGGATTTTTATTTCCTGATACTTACCGGCTGAGGTTCAATTCCCTTAACCGCGAAAAAGAAGTTGTTTCTGTTATGGCATCAACTTTCAGAAAACGTATAACTGCAGAAATACGCGATGAAATAAACAGGCAGGGCAAAACTCTTAAAGAAATAATTACTATGGCTTCAATTATAGAAGGTGAAACAAAATATGAACCGGAGAAGAAAACAATATCCGGTGTTTATTATAACAGGTTAAAAAAAGGAATGAAGCTTCAGGCTGACCCTACTGTTCAGTATATATTGCCGGGCGGACCCAAGAACAGGCTGTTATTCAGTGACCTGAAGATTGAATCGCCCTACAATACATACTTATACAAAGGCTTACCCCCGGGACCTATAAACAACCCGGGTTTAAGTTCAATTATGGCAGCACTTTACCCTGAAGAAAATAAATATTTATATTTTGTTGCAAAAGGTGACGGCTCTCACAGGTTTGCCGAAAGTTACGATGAACATAAAAAGAATATTGAGCTTTACCAGCAGTTCATTAAAGAACAGGAAGAAAAGAAACAGAAATCCAGTCAGTAATATATTTTGAACCGTTAAGAAATTTATATTTGTACAATAAAGTAAAAATTCTGGGCAGCATGCTGCTTAAAATGGAAACACGCGGCAGGACAGGCTCCGGCAGGAAGATGCTTCTGCTTAATCTTTCATTTTTTATTCCCGGTTTATTTTTACCGTATATATTGTTCAAACAGAATGCAGACCCAACAGGATACCAGTTTGCATTTGCTGCATTTATGTTTTACTCTCTGATAACTGCATTTACCATTTTAACAGAGCTTGATAACCTGATAACTTCAAAAACTGAAGCAGAAATAATTACAGTTATGCCTGTAGATACATCAATACTGGTAAATGCAAAAATGTATATGCTCAACAGGTACCTGCTCCTTCTTACTGTTCCCCTGCTGCTGCCGGGAAGTATATACTTTTATGCAATATTAAGATCAGTGCCGCGGGCTTTATTGTTTTATATTGCTGCATTGATGATATGTTTTTTTACAGCACATATACTTCTGCTGTTATATACTGCGGCATTAAAGATATTTAAAGCAGGCTCAGCAGGTAAATATACACTTGTTTTTCAGTCATTGATGATACTGTTCCTGATTTTTGCCTACCAGTTTGTATCATTCGGCATAACAGGAAAACCGGGCAGCACATTAAACAGTTATTTTTCTGCGCTCAAGGCTAAGGGTATAATTGATTACTTTCCGCCTGCATGGTTTGCTTTCCTTACAGCACGCAAACAATACCTGCTGGAGCCGGCGCTTATACTTAAGCTTTCGCTTCCGCTTGTAATAAGCATATCTGCTTATTACAGCTTTAAATTATTTATGCTGGAAAATTTTGCAGCCATAAGGGATAAATACCTGAATTCATTAACAATTTCCGGCGGAAAAGATTTAAAAAAACGGTTTTTTATTTTTCAGTATATTCATGATTTCATACAGAATGTTTATATCCGTAACTATACAGAAAGAGCATCATTCGGGCTGATTAGGGCTATGTATTACAGGGATAAAACCGTCAGGCTGGCAGTTGTGCCGATGATACTTATTCCCATAGGTCTGGCATTATTTGCATTATTCACAAACCAGCTTCCTGCACCGTTTGGTAAAAACTTCCTGGATATTAAACCCGTATTTCATATTTCATTATTATTAAGCCTGCTCGTGGTTCTTAATACATCGATAATCAGCGTAAAGATCTCCCGGTACCCGGGGGCTGAATGGGTTTACGATTCATACCCGGTTAGCTCTGTAAGGAATTTCAGGAGCGGGTTCAGGAAATTTTTTGTTGTATATCTTTTAATACCTACCTGTATTGGTTTGGGAATAATATTTTTAATCAAAATTCCGGCTCACCAGGCTTTACTGCATGCGGTATTTATTTTTGTATCTGCAAATCTTTATAATTCTGTTTTTAATTTACTTGATCGTAAATTTCCGTTTACGCTGGAAAATACGTTGCTTAATTCAGTTAAAAAGTTCTCAGCTATTATTTACCCTTTTGTTTTCGGAACAGTATTAATATTACTGCAGATATTTGTTTATAAAAACATGTTAACAGCCTTAATTGCAGCAGTTGTAATTTTAACTTTAACTTTCTGGATAAATTACTTCGGATACTCGCGGAAAGCTGAAAACGCGTCTTAAGCAGACCATTATTTTTT
>LLZO01000275.1 GCA_001567545.1 Candidatus Tepidiaquacellales bacterium OLB5 | reverse complement strand
ATTAAATTGCCGATAAAACAGTTAATATGCTTAATAGATCCGTATTCATTAAAAATAATAGTCAGTATAAATTTTAAAGTTAAAATTTAATATGTAAACTAATAGGAATTAAAATTCTAATCAATCCAGTTGAAAAGCACAAAAAAAACAGGCAGGAAAAACCTGCCAGAATATATTTGAATGTTAAAATTTATGGCGCTTTTTTCTTAACAGGGGGGCTCCACTTACTTTTCCCGAAGCGGGTTATTACAGCGATCCTGAATAAATAATTTTTATTGCTTTTTAAATTTGTGACAGTATAGTAATTTGAATTTATAATATCTTCATGTTTCCATTTTAGCGGTTTTTTTAGTGACGAACATTTTTGAAGCAGATATGAATTGGCATTGATACACGAATCCCATATAAGATGTATCTCACCTTTTTTGTCACCTTCGGCGGCACTTAAAAACGCGGGGGGAGTGCTTTCAGTTGTTTTCTTTAAGTGCCGCCCGGTGATTGTTTTACCCTGTATCAATCTCCTCATTTCTGCCATTTCTTTATCAAAAATACTATAAACCTGATTGTTTAATCAATGAAAGATATTTCAATTAGTTTGATAAATTTTTATACCGTTTTTACGCTGTTTTTGCATTATTTTACATAAATGTTATTTATTTCAGTCCGCAGACTTTGTGAATATATCGTTTTAATGGTGGAATTTAAAATTAGTATTTTTAATTTTTTTTAGTATACACTCTTTCTATTTAAATTTATCTTCTTTAATTTATATTGTTAAGGAGGTGCTGCTGTGAAAAAAAACAATGTTGATAGAACTCCTTTCATCCTTTTCCCGCAAAGAAATGGGCGATTTCAATGATTACGTCCGCTCTCCCTTTTTTAACAAAAATCAAAGTCTGATTAAGCTATGCAGCTATTTAAAGCTTTATCACCCTGATTTCAGCAATGAAGCAATAGAAAAGAAAAAAGTATTTTCTGCTATTTTTCCGGGAATCAAGTTTAATGATGGATTCATGAGAACACTTATTTTCGGGCTTTCTAATCTGGCTGAAGATTTTCTGTCGTATACCAGGTATAAAAATTCTTATTACAAGGATAAATCTTTTTTGCTTTATGAGCTAAATGACAGGCAGCTTAACAGAACCCTGGAAAAAAACGTAAAATCCATTACAAGAAATCTAGAAAGAGAAGTTATACGGGATAATGAATATTATTATGATAAATATAATCTTGAAAATGAAAAATACCTGTATTACTTCAGAAGGAAACCGGATGTCTACGAGAAAATAGTAAAAAAAACCCGTCTTAAGGAAATGACTGAATATATGACCATTTATTATTATACATGTATAATAGGGGATTATATCAGACTGTTCAATCTTAAAAATATATATAATGTAGATTTTGACTTTTCAGGACTTGATAATATCCCTGATATATCTAAAAACCCGGTGTTGAATAAAATTCCATGCCTGCTAGTCAGTTATTATGAACTGATGCTTTTTGTTAATAACAGCGATCATACGACGCTTGGTAAAATAAAAGATATTCTAAATGAATATGAGAACACGCTGGATAAAGACCATGTTTATAATATTTATATCAATATGATAAATTACTGCAATAGAAAAGTCAGCTCTGGCAGGGGTGAATTTGAAAAAGAAGTGCTTAGACTGTACAAAACGGGTATTGAAAAGAATATTCTGCCTTACCACGGAATTGCGCATTTCAGGTTTTATACAACCGTAACAGAAACAGCAATAAGAGCAGGTGAGCTTGATTGGGCAAATTATTTTATAAATAAATATAAAACTAAACTGCCTGATGAAATTATGGAAAATACATATAATTATGCCAAAGCGCTTTATGATTTTGCTGCCGGTAAATTTTCTGATTCACTGGAAAGACTTTCAATTGTTAAGTATAATGATGTTTACCACAAGCTAAAATGCAAATGTTTAACTGCAATGCTGTTTTATGAGCTTGGCTATACTGTACAGCTTCTTTCTCATATTGATGCATTCAATCATTTTATTATGAATGATAATCTGCTAAACAGTAATAGAAAAAA
>LLZO01000274.1 GCA_001567545.1 Candidatus Tepidiaquacellales bacterium OLB5 | reverse complement strand
CAACTAATTAACTAATTTACAAACAAACGGTAAACCTATGAAAACAAAAATACTTTCATTTGCTGTTTTTGCTGTAATGTTTTTCATATTCACTGCATCTCTTCATTCATATCCAAAGTTTGCGGCTTATACAGGTGAAAAATGCCAGAGCTGCCATGTTAATCCAACAGGCGGTGGAATGAGAAATCTTTACGGTGTAAAATACAGCAAGGATAACCTGTATTTTAAAATGTGGGAAAAAGCCAATAAAACCACTGAGATTGACCCGGTTATTACTAAAGGAATTTCAATGGGCGCAGATATGAGAATGGTATTTATTGATAACCAGACAGGTGAAGGAAATCCTAACTTCAATACATTTTTCCAGATGCAGGGTGACCTGTATGTAAATGCACAGGTTAATAAATATATCAGTTTAATGATAGCTCCGGGTTTATATATCCCAAATACATACGGAAGCAGTCCGCTTCCTACCAAATATGAAGTTTACGGAATGGTCTCAAATCTGCCGGCAGGCTTATACTTTAAAGCAGGAAGGTTCATACCTAACTTCGGGATAAAGATAGCTGAACACAGGGCTTATAACAGGCTGTTCAATGATCTTTATACTCCGTATGCAAGTGATGCCGGTATTGAAGTTGGAATCGCACCCAGCTTTTTTACATTAACAGCCGGATTTTCAAACGGTTCAAGCGTTAATATAAATAACCAGCGTAATAACAGTTATGATTTTGATAACCAGAAACAGATCACAGTTTCCGGCGATTTCCGGTGGGCAAGCAAAAAATCCAAATATACTTTCGGTTTAGGCGGCTCATTCCTGAGCAACCCGTTCAAATATGATCCTGCTAACAATATCAATGCCGTTAGGCAAATGGCAGCAGGATTTTTATCCATTGGACTTTTTGAAAGAGTGGCTATAATGGGGGAACTTGCTTACAACAGGCTTGATATAAACGATTCTGCTGCCACCAGATCTGATATGAGAACAATTTTCGGGGAAATTGATATAAGGGTTTCCAAAGGACTTGAGCTAAAGTTCCAGTACGAAAATTATGATAATGCGCTTGGCATAAAAAACAGTACAACCGAACGCCAGCGGTACAGCTTCGGAGCAGTTTTCTTCCCGTTAACCGGGCTTGAAGTTGAAGGTGTTTACAGGGTTGTTACAAACGGTAAGGGTGACCCAGAGCCGCCAAATGCAACTGATTTTAAGGATAACGAGATCCAGACAGTATTTAAATTTTATTTCTAAATATTGTTGATTTTTTAATTTTCAAGACACGCTCCCTAACAGCGTGTCTTTATTTTTTATCAGCTTGTTAAACAGCATCAAAATATGATAAACTGTAAAATGGGACACATTGAGCTTTTTGTAAACGATCCGGCGAAATCACTGGAGTTTTACAATAAAGTTCTTGGATTTGAGTTAATTGAAATTCAGAATGAAAAATTTGTCTGGTTAAGTTCCGGAAGTTATACAATACTTCTGAGGCCGGGAAAAAATTCTGACGGTTACGGAAATTACCAGTCAGCTAAAACCGGGATGGTTTTGTATACTGATAACCTGTTGAAAACTGCTGATGAATTTAAGAGCAGGGGACTGATATTTAAAGGTACAGATGGTTCTGACAAATGCCTTACTTTTACTGATCCTGACGGGAACTGGTTTCAGCTGGTTGATCCGAATGATCACTGAACTGCTTTAAAAAAACAAAAAAAAATTACATTATTTCATTTATTGTAATTAATATAGTTTTTTAACTATATTTACATAATAATTAGCCGAATTATTTGAAAAATTTTTTAACTTTCTTATTATTAGTTTTAATTGTTTCAGTTAACTATACGCAAACTGATCCCTGTAGTATTGTATATAAAAACAGCTCAGGTATTCCAAGAACACGATTGATCGGAATCCATGAAAACCTGCTGCTTGTTTCTGATACAGGAAGCTATAAGATTGTTAATACCGATAAAATAGCCAGGATCAAGTTTGATAACGGTAAATACTGGAAAACAGGCGCAGCTTTCGGCGCAGGGCTGGGATTTGTAGGTGGATTCCTGGTTTACCAGTTCTGGGGCAAGAAAAAAATAAAATTCCTGCCAAAAGATGCAACATTAGGAGTACTTGGGATATTCACAGTACCATGCGCTATAATCGGGGGATTGATAGGGATGAATTTCAGGAATATCGATACCTATGAACTTTCAAAGCTTAATGCTTTTGTAAAAGCAAAGGAAATCAAGTTTATAATCCGTGATCATGCACAGTATAAATAAAATCTATAAATTAAATTTTTAATAAGCCAATTTTTGATTGGCTTTTTTTTATAACATAAAATGAAAATAGAAATAGAACCTGTAGCTTTTGTAAAAAACTCAAGAAATGAAGTAACTGATGATTTCTGGGGAAATTTAATTTCTGAAATTGAGCTGAGTGACAAGTTTACTGACCTGGCATTTAAAGGATTGAATGAATATTCTCATGCAGAAATATTATATTATTTTCACAGAACAGAACCGGGTAAAATAATAACAGATGCCCGTCATCCCAGAGGCAATGTTAACTTTCCTGAAACCGGAATATTTGCTCACAGGGTAAAAGACCGTCCAAATCATCTGGGTTTATCAATAGCTGAAATTGTTAAAGTAACCGGCAAAATTTTAACCGTTAAAGGTCTTGATGCAATAAACGGAACACCTGTAATTGATATCAAGCCCGTTTTAAAAGAATTTTTACCGCGTACCAGGGTTGTTCAGCCGGTTTGGACTGTAGAATTAATGAAAAATTACTGGCAGTAAATTCTATTTATCCAGCTCTGAGACTTTAAAAATTTTATAATACAGTTCCAGGTATTGTTTCAGATTATCAAGTACTAGTATTCCGTCGCTGTATATTTCCTTTGAAAACTTTTCTGTTTGAATTGTTTCTTTATTCCCAATTACTGAAGTTCGTTCTTTAAACTGCAAAATTTCCTGGTCTTTAAACCAGTATGACCTGTTTGTATTTCCGTATGCCCCGCTGGAAATAAATCTGTATAGGCAGTTTTTACCGTTCAGGTAATAATAAACAACAACAGTTTGACTTGCTGCAATGTTATATTCAGCTGTTATTAAGAGCGGATCTGAATATACCGGTAAAAAATATGTATTATTTTCACTTTCGTAAACTGAATCATCCTTCTGGAAATAATAAAAGGAAATTTTGGTTTCCTGCAGTCCGATTGCACGTTCATTCCTGGATGTTTTTACTGAATTCACAGAAATTTCACCCGGAACACCACCTGAACTTTTAATTAAAATATCTACGCTGTCAGCATATTTATTTAAACCTTCAATTTCTGTTACTGTATTTTGAGCTAAAACTGCAGATGTAATTAAAATTAAAAAAATAAATAGTTTTTCATTATAATTTTTCTAATTTTCATTTAAATTTATTATAAATATATGATTATTTTAGATAAGATTACCTGTATTTGTTCCTGAAACATCAATCCTTACATTGACATTTATCATAAAAATAGCTATTTTTGTATTCTTTTTAGGAAAATACAATGAAAAAAGCTATAGAAAAATCATTAAAAACCACGCATTTTACACATAATGACGAGGTAAATAAAAAATGGTATGTTGTTGATGCCAATGGAAAGACTTTAGGCCGTTTCGCTTCAGAAGTTGCAAAAATTATCTGGGGTAAAAATAATCCAAAATTCACTCCAAATGTAGATACCGGTGACTTTGTAATAGTAATAAATGCTGAAAAAGTACGTTTAACCGGTAAAAGAGAAAGCTTAAAAGAATATAAGCACCATTCTTTATATCCGGGGGGACAGAAAGTTAAGTCATTTAAAGAACTTATTTCTACACAGCCGGATAAGGTAATTACCAAAGCAGTTAAAGGAATGCTGCCCAAAACAAAGCTTGGAAACAGGTTAATTACAAAATTAAAAGTTTATGCAGGTGAAACTCACCCGCATGCTGCTCAAAATCCAATAGTAAAAAACATCTAAAATTATATAAATGGCAGTAAATTATCATTTAGCTACAGGAAGAAGAAAAACATCAACAGCCAGGGTTTTCTTATATGAAGGCTCAGGAAATGTTCAGATAAACGATAAATCAGGAAAAGATTTTTTCGGTAAAGAAACATTATTAAAAGAGGCTCTTGAACCGCTGTACACTGCAGAACTGACCGGAAGGTTTGATCTTAAGATCAACGTAAACGGCGGCGGAGTAACAGGCCAGATCGGCGCTATCAGGCTTGGAGTTGCAAGGGCTATTTTAAAATATGATGCCAGCGTTAAGCCTGCTTTAAAGAAAGAAGGCTTGCTGACAAGGGATTCCAGGATGGTCGAAAGAAAGAAACCCGGTCAGCCTAAGGCAAGAAAACGCTTCCAGTTCTCAAAGCGTTAATTCAATTTTATAAAAAAGCTGCAAAATTTCCCGCAGGTTTCTTGATGAAATTGAGAGCTGCGGGTTACTAATTATATAAAGTTTTAAATCATTCATTAATTAATCATGCTTTCTGATCCGGTACGACATGTGTCTGCATAAATGCAGATGTTAAGACCGGAAATGATGAAAGCAGAAGGCTCCGTTAAATAAACGGACAAATAACAAAAGGAGAAAATCATGAGAAATGTTTCAATCGAAGACCTGTTATTATCAGGCGCGCATTTCGGACACTTAACCCGCAGGTGGAACCCCAAAATGAAGAGATACATCTTCATGGAACGCAACGGGATCCATATTATTGACCTAAAAAAAACTCACGAACTGCTTCAGGATGCTCAAAACTCTATAGCAAAAATTATCGGTGAAGGCAGAACAATCATGTTTGTTGGCACCAAAAAACAGGCAAAAGAGGTTGTAAAGCAGGAAGCTGCACGCTGCGGTATGCCTTATGTAACTGAAAGATGGCTTGGAGGGATGCTTACAAATTTTGTAACCATTCGCAAAAGCATAAAACGTTACAATAATATCGTTAAAATGGAAACAGACGGTACTATTAATAACTACCAGAAAAAAGAAAGACTGATGCTTTCCAGGGAAAAGGAAAAGCTTGAAAAAGTTCTTGGCGGTATTGTAAGCATGAATAAGCTTCCGGGGGCAATTTTCCTTATCGATGTTAAAAAAGAGCATATTGCTGTTGATGAAGCAAGAAAGCTGGGCATCCCCATTTATGCAATTGTTGATACTAATTGCGATCCGGACCTTATTGATTACCCGATCCCAGCAAATGATGATGCTGTAAAATCAATTGAGCTTATTACAAGCTCTATTGCAGATACTATTGTAGATACTAAGAATACTATAGATGCAAAACGTATGCAGCGTGAAGAAGAAGCTGAAAATACCAGAAAAGAAGCTGCAGCAGCAGATGAAAGTGAAGGAGTTGGCGTATCCTGATTCTGGTTCAGGATGTGTGGTTTAATTATTATATTTATAAATAAGTTAAGAATTAATATATAAAGGAGCGTATTGTGGATATTTCCTTAGACTTAGTAAAAAAGCTAAGAGAAAAAACTGGAGCAGGAATAGCAGACTGCAAAAAAGCTTTGATCGAATCAGACGGTGATTTTGATAAAGCAATAGAATATTTAAGAAAAAAAGGCGCTGCAACTTCACAGAAAAGAAGCGACAGGATTGCAAAAGAAGGATTGATTTTTGCAAGGGTTAACGAAGCAAGAAACGAAGCAGCAATTGTTGAAGTTAACTGTGAAACCGATTTCGTGGCAAAAAGCGATAAATTCAATGACCTTGCAAAAGCTGCAGTTGAAGCAGTATTTGCAAATAAATCAGGCGATGTAAACAATTTGCTGAATTCTAAAAATTCAGCCGGAAATACCATTCAGCAGGTGCTTGATGAAGCAACAGCCAGCGTAGGTGAAAAAGTAGAGCTTAAACGCGCTGCTTATTATACAAGTGCTGATGGCTTCTACTGCGAATACAACCACCTTGGCAACAAAGTTGCTTCATTGATCGAAATAACAGGTAAAGTTTCTGATGAAGGAATTCAGCTTGGAAACGATCTTGCTATGCAGATAGTAGCAATGAAGCCGCTTACAATAGACAGGAGCGGTGTAAGCCAGGATATGATTGATAAGGAAAAAGAGATCTATAAAGTGCAGGCTATCAATGAAGGTAAACCTGAAAACATTGCTGATAAAATTGCATCCAATAAAGTTGAAAAGTTCTACGAAGAGAACTGCCTTGTTGAGCAGGAATTTGTTAAAGAACCGGGTAAAACTGTAAATGATGTTATCAGCGCAGTTTCAAAAGCATCAGGGAATGAATACAAAGTTAAATCTATGGTTCGTTACCAGCTTGGCGAAACAATTTCTGCTTAAGAAAAGATTCGTTAAACAGGCTTAAATTTATTTAAGCCTGTTTTTTTATATACAGCATTTATCAAATTAATATCCTGAAAATGGCAGCTAAAGAGCTTAAATATAAACGTGTGCTTTTAAAGCTGAGCGGTGAGTCACTCAGCGGTGACGCTCATACGGGAATTGACGTTAATATCCTGAACTACCTTACCGAAGAAATCAAAAAAGTATATGATCTTGGGGCTGATATTGGCATAGTTATAGGCGGCGGAAATATTTACCGCGGGCTTTCTGCCCAGGCGCAGGGTATTGATGCAGTAACCGGCGATTATATGGGCATGCTGGCTACTATTATCAATTCACTAGCTCTGCAGAATTCACTTGAAAAAGCCGGAATGCCTACAAGGCTTCTTTCTGCAATAGATATGAACAAAATTGCCGAACCTTTCCTGAGAAGAAGGGCAATGCGTCATTTTGAAAAACGAAGGATAGTTATTTTCGGGGCAGGTACAGGAAACCCCTATTTTACTACTGATACAGCCGGCGCTCTGAGAGCTTTGGAGATCTGCGCTGATGTTATACTTAAAGGCACTAGAGTTGACGGTGTGTATGACAGTGACCCTGAGAAAAATAAAGATGCTGTATTGTTTGAAAATATAACTTTCGGAGATGCATTAAATAATAACCTGAAAGTAATGGATATGACTGCTTTTGCTTTATGCAGGGAAAACAATATTCCGATAATTGTGTTTAATATGAACAAACCGGATAATTTTAAAAATATTGTTCTGGGCAAAAAAACAGGCACTTTTGTGCATAATTAAAAATTATTGATATTAATTTGTATAAAAATTTATTATTTTTTATTTTAAGAAAAGTAAATTTAAGCAGTTTATGATAAAAGATATAATCAAAGAAACCGATACAAAAATGCACAAAGCCACAGAGCATGTGCGAAATGAATTTATCAGGATAAGAACAGGGAAAGCAACAACAAATCTGCTTGACGGGGTTAAAGTTGACTATTACGGAACGTTAACACCTATTAACCAGGTTGGTAATCTAAGCACCCCTGATATACACACAATAACAGTGCAGTGCTGGGATAAGTCAACAATTCCTTTGGTTGAAAAAGCTATTATGAATGCAAACCTTGGATTAAATCCGCAGAATGACGGAAATCTGATAAGGATACCGATACCTGCTTTAAATGAAGAACGCAGAAAAGAGCTTGTAAAGCTTGTTAAGAAATATGCAGAAGAAGGAAAAATTGCAGTCCGTAATGTAAGACGTGATGAAATTGAAAGATTGAAAAAAGCAGAAAAAGATGAGCATTTTTCTGAAGATGAACGCAAACATGCAGAGACAGAGATCCAGAAACTTACTGATAAGCATATAAAAGATATAGATGCTTTAGTAGTTCAAAAAGAAAAAGAAATAATGGAAGTCTGACCGGATTTTATAGGTCAGGATTCCGCTTATAAATGAAATATTTCTGGACAATAGTTTATAACTTTCTGTTCCTGCCTGTTTTCTGGCTGGGAGCAAGGCTTTTATCAATTTTTAATAACAAGCTTAAAGCCGGCTTTAAAGCCAGAAAGGACTTGTTTAAGTATCTGAACACCAAGATACATACACTTGATGCCGGTAAAAAGAATATTTTAATACACTGCGCATCTTTAGGCGAGTTTGAACAGGCTAAACCCATTATTGATGAGCTTGATAAAAGTGAAAAATATAATTTTGTAATTACATTTTTTTCACCCTCCGGATTTAACCATTCTAAAATTGATACCCCGCTTCGCTCTAAAATAATTAAAACATACCTGCCGTTTGATACACCCCCTGCTATGAAAAAGTTCATAGATATTATAAATCCATCAGCGGTAATTTTTATTAAATATGACCTATGGATGAATTTTCTGAAAGAGCTTAACGTAAGGAATATTTATTCAATTGTTATAAATTCAGCTTTCGATACCAGAAGGTTTAAATGGCGTTTCCCTGTAAGCTTATCATATAAAAAATTCATCTACCAGTTTGTTGATGCTATTGGCGTTACCGATGAAGAGGACAGGCTGCATTTCAGACGGCTTATGAAGGGAACAAATTCAGAGATACTAGTATTCGGCGATACCAAATACGAACGTATCAGCAAGGCTAAGGAAATTTCACAGGATAAAGCGTTAATTAACGGAAATATTCTGACCGATAAAAACGTATTTGTTGTAGGCAGCTCCTGGGATAAAGATGATGATGTGATTTTCCCGGTAATTGATAAGATAAGCTCAAACGGCCTTTCAGAAGAGCTTTCGCTTGTTACTATACTAGCGCCGCATGAACCCACTGAAGATACACTAGAGCAGATAGAATATGATATTCATGAAAAATTCCAGCATATTAAAAGCATAAGGTATTCAGAGCTGAATAAATATCACGGCGAAAATTTAATAATTATTGATTGTATCGGTATACTTATGGGATTATATAAATATGCTGATGTGGCTTTTGTAGGCGGAGGTTATCAAACCGGAATGCATAATGTGCTGGAACCGGCAGGGTACGGTATTCCGGTATTGTTTGGCGATGAGAAACTTTCCGAAGATGCAGAGCATCTTATCAAAAACGGGGGGGGGAATAGCAGTAGAGGATTCACGAGAGCTGTTTAAATCTCTGGTTAACCTGCTTCGTAAAAATGATTACAGGGAAGATGTAGGTAAAAAATCACTTTCGGTTTTTGACAGCAAAAATGAAGCATCCAAACGCATTGCTGAAGTAATAAATAATACAATAAAAAATAGAAGCACAGATAATACTTTCTGTGCAGCAGGTATATTAAATTAATGTTTGACCGCACTAAATTTTTTGATGATTCGCTTAATGAAAGCGCTGAAACCAAGCTGGCAATAATAAAACATTGCCGTGAATCTGTTTTTAAGGCTATTGATATTATCAATGCAGCTGTTAAACCAGGCGGTAAAGTTTTGTTTTGCGGCAACGGCGGCTCTGCCGCAGATAGCCAGCATCTGGCTACAGAATTCGTGATAAGACTCTCTCATGACCTGAAACGCCCTGCAATAGGCGCTATTGCGCTTACAACTGATTCCAGCATGCTTACTGCCGGAGCTAATGACATTGGATATGATAATGTTTTTGCCAGGCAGGTTGAAGGAATCGGACAAAAAGGTGATGTATTGATAGGGATATCCACCAGCGGTAACTCTGCCAGTGTAATTAATGCTGTACAGTCAGCAAAATCCAAAGGAATGAAAACAATAGCATTTCTTGGCGGCTCCGGCGGTAAAATGAAAGGAATGTCTGATTGTGATATTATTATACCCAGCTCAAATACTCAGCGTATTCAGGAAGGGCATATAACAATCGGTCATATTATTTGTGAAAGTGTTGAAAGGGAGCTGTTTTCCTGAGTGCGGATTTCGGAATTAAGATTGCGGATTTAACTTAAATTTAAATTTACAGGCTTTAATCCGAAATCAACAACCCGCAATCCGAAATCATTCAGCTTGAATTGATTCCTGCATGCTTATCTGCTCTTACTACACTGCTTAATAACATCTGCATTCTTAAATATCTTACCACTTTATTCTTCAGTAATTCGTTATCTGTAAGGCCGCGTGTACTCTCTTCCTGCCTGAATTCAACAGTATGCCTTGCCAATTGAGTTAAAATATTGGTATTCGGAGCAGTAAAATTAAACGCAATCAAAAGTGTTAATATGATAAATGCCTTTTTCATATTGATAAATCTATGTTATATTTTTGAATAATTCAATATATTTAATATTATGAAAAAGTTTTTTTTAATCTTATTATTGATATTACCCTATAATACATTTTTATCTCAAAATATTAACGGGTCATTTAATAATTTCATAAACAAAAAACATACAACATTCTTATCTCCCGGGGTTGGAATTGCATTCAGAAACAGGTACGGTGAATGGAATAATTCATTTAATATTTCTGTTGATCTCAATATCCATTCCGGAAAAGGATATTATACGGGGATTGGTTTGCTGAATCACCCTGTTCCCAACAATAAAAGCAATAAATTAACTTACCTGTATATTCAGGAAAGAAAAGGCTTTTATCTTATCAATAATTTTGCAGTATTCGGCGGCATTGGGGGAACAATAGGGGTTTCAACTAAAGGTCATCCCGGCTGCTGTGTAGGTGGAGCCTATTTTACAATATTGGCATCGTATGATCTTGTTAAATATATTTCTATGGGATTTGAGGTTAAATCAATCACAGATTTTACTGATGTTACTATGATACCCGGCTTTCAGTTTATATTAAAATTTTACTAAGCTGATACTATTCCGGCCGGTTAACCAGCCGGAATTTATTAATTTTATTATTTCTTTTCCATAATTCCCTTTAAATTCTTCAACCCAATATCCAGGTCATTGCCTATTGATTCATCCATATTCATAAGTACAGTCATCAGGTTCATTGGATATGGCATATTGCCGTAAAATACCCATTTAACTTTTGTCTGATCAGCGCCTGACTGCTCTGTTGTCATATATGCTAAACCGGTTGATTCAAACGGCTTTTTAAACCGGATTTCATAATCAATCCTCTCTCCGTTTTTTATCCCCTTGATTTCCTGTTCGCCTGCTCCAACATTGCTTGAGTCGCTTTCCCATGCTGAAACAAATCCCGGTGTACCATCAGTACCTGTAAAAGTTTTCTTCATATGCGGGTCCATCGATGCCCATTTACTGTAATCATTCTGATTCTTTAAATACTTTACATACTCAAAAACTTCCTGTTTAGGCTTGTTGATGACAACTTCACGCCCTACTTCATAATCCTTTTTAATGAACAATGCAGCGATCAGCGGAATTGCTATAATTATTACAATTATTATAAAAAGCCATTTTAAAATTTTCATGCCAGTATAATTTAAGTTATTGGAATATTGAACAGGAGAGCTAATATATGTGTAATATATACAGAGATTTACGAATTTTCAATAGAATAGATTAGTTGGAAAAATTTGACGATATATGTTAAACCGCTTGTCATACCTGCGAAAGCAGGTATCTAGAGTGTGAGTTACGAAAATGAAAAGATTTTGGGTAAGAAATAATATATAATCATTTAAATGGATAGTTAGGAGCTCTGAATGTTTCTGAAATGCAGGCAGTATAACAACAAACGTCTGGATGTCTGGTTTCAATGCCATGACAGAACTATCTTTTCATTGCAATAACCTCACAAATTTGTTATTTTACCAAACTTATGGCAAAAAGATTATTTTTACTTGACGGCATGGCACTGGCATACAGGGCTTATTTTTCAATGATCCGCACTCCGCTTATCAACAGCAAAGGTATGAATACTTCTGCAGTTTTCGGATTTGTTAATACGCTGAATAAGCTGATTGATGATGAAAAACCTGATTTTATTGCAGTAGCTTTCGATACTTCCGAACCTACATTCCGCCATAAGCAGTTTGCCGACTATAAAGCTACCCGCGAAGCAATGCCTGATGACCTTAGACCGCAGATTGATATCATAAAGGAAGTCATTTCAGCTTATAATATCCCGATGATAGAACAGCATGGATTTGAAGCAGATGATATTATAGGTACGCTTGTTAAACGGGCTGAAAAAGAAAATGTTCTGAGCTTTATGGTAACAAGCGATAAGGATTATATGCAGCTTGTAAATAAAAACATCAAGCTGTATAAACCTGCAAGGAGTGTACAGGGTCAGAAAGTAAGCGATGTGGAAATAATAGGTCCGGATGGTGTGAAAGAAAAATTCGGGGTTGGGCCTGAACATGTAATAGATATTCTTGCTTTAATGGGAGATAAGGTTGATAATATCCCCGGAGTAAAAGGAATCGGTGAAAAAACCGCATCAGCGCTTATACAGGAATATGGTTCCCTTGAGAATTTATACAAGAATATTGACAAAATAACCAAACCCAAGCTTAAAGAAAACCTGGTGAACTGCAAAGGTGATGCATTCATGTCAAAAGAGCTTGCAACTATACATACTGAAATGCCCCTTAAAATTGATTTTCATAAGCTTACTTATTCTGAAAAAAATGTATCCCAGCTTGAAAAGCTGTTCAGCGAGCTTGAATTCAAATCATTGCTTAAAAAACTTATCGGTTCAACCGAGCAAAGCGTAAATATACAGGCAGTATCAGTTGAAGAGGCATCTGTAGCTGAACAAACCCCTTCATTTAAAGGCAGCATGCAGGATATAAATACATTTCCGCATAAATACCATACGATACTAAATTTAGACCAGTTTAAAAGACTTTGCAAAAAGCTGAAATCAACCGATGAATTTGCATTTGATACCGAAACTACAAGTGAAAATCCGATGAACGCAAAGCTCGTCGGTTTATCTTTCTGCTATGATGAAGCAGAAGCATTTTATGTCCCGCTGCTGTTCAAAGAAAACAGTGAAACGGACCTTTTCGGCAAACCATCAAAATCCAAAAGCAAATCTGATGAATCATTGCCTGAGCTTGATGAAGAAAGCATTATAAATGAATTAAAACCTGTTCTTGAAGATAAAAAAACCGCTAAGATAGGCCAGAATATTAAATATGATATGCTTGTGATGAAAAATCACGGCATTGATCTTAAAAATGTGGGTTTTGATACGATGATTGCCGCCTATGTGCTTAAGCCTGAATCAAGCTACAAAATGGATAACCTGAGCGAACAATATCTTAACTACCGCTGTGTCCCGATAACTGACCTGATTGGAAGCGGTAAGTCAAATACGCAGATCACAATGGACAGGGTACCGTTTCAGCTTGCCAGTGATTATGCAGCCGAAGATGCAGATGTAACTTTACGGCTGTATCACAGGATAGAATACGAGCTTAAGAAAATAAGCCTTGATAATCTTTGCAGGGATATTGAATTTCCGTTGATCGAAGTGCTGGCTGATATGGAGTTCACAGGGGTGAGGGTTGATACAAAGATCCTTGGTGATATTAACGAAGAGCTGAAGAAAGCTGAAAAACGCCTTGAAAAGGAAATATATGACCTTGCAGAAGTAAAATTCAATATCAATTCAACCAAACAGCTTGCTGATGTGCTTTTTAACAAGCTTCAGCTTGCTGCAAAAAAGAAAATCAAGACCGGGTTTTCAACTGATACTAAAGTTCTGGAAGAACTGCGGAATGAACACCCGATAGCAGTGAAACTGCTTGATTACAGAACCGTAACCAAGCTGCGTTCAACATATACTGAAGGTCTGCTTGAGATAATCAATAAAAAAACCGGTAAGATACATACCAGCTATAACCAGACAGTAGCTGCAACCGGAAGGCTCTCCAGCGCAAATCCTAACCTGCAGAATATTCCTATAAGGACTGAAATAGGCAGAAGCCTAAGGAAGGCGTTTGTTCCTGATAAGAAGGGGAATATCATATTATCGGCAGATTACTCACAAATTGAGCTTAGAATAATGGCTCACCTTTCAGGAGATGTTAATATGATAAAGGCTTTTGAGCGTAAACATGATATTCACAGGGAAACCGCCTCAAAAATATTCAAAGTAAAACCTGATGCAGTTGATCAGAATATGCGCCGGAAGGCTAAGGAAGTAAATTTCGGTATAATTTACGGTATACAGGCATTCGGGCTGGCGCAAAGGCTGAATATTGATCAGCGTGAAGCAAGGGATATTATCCAGTCGTATTTCACCAATTTTCCAACCATCAATGCCTGGCTGGAAAAAACCAAAGAGTTTGCCAGAACTAAAGGATATACTGAAACTCTTGCCGGCAGAAGGCGGTACCTGCCTAACATTAACAATAAAAACTCAGTGGTAAGGCAGCGTGATGAACGTATTGCTATCAATATGCCTGTACAGGGAACTGCTGCTGATATGATCAAAATTGCTATGATAGATATATTCAGTGAATTCACCAAAAAGAAGCTGAAATCCAAAATGATACTCCAGGTTCACGATGAGCTTGTATTTGACTGTGAAAAAAGCGAGCTTGATACAGTTAAAAAGATTGTTCAGAACAAAATGAAAAATGCAATAAAGATGAATGTGCCGATAGATGTAGAAATGGGTGAGGGTATCAACTGGTATGAAGCACATGCATAATTTTAAAAATGAAAGATAAACAAAAAGGCTGGCTGCTTGTTTTTATACAGTTTGTTTTGCTGGCAGTTATTATAATCTCTGCTTCTGCAGAATTTAAATACATTAACAGGCCTTTGCTGCCGGCAGTTCATTATATCGGTGTTACGCTTCTGCTGCTGGGTATTTTATTATTTATGCTTGTACTTATTACATTCGGGCAGATTATGACCCCAAACCCTGTGCCGGGGGATAAGTATAAGCTTAATACATCCGGATTATATGGTATCGTAAGGCATCCGATGTACTTTACAGTACTTGTTCTTATCACAGGAATAATACTTTACTTTCAGGCATTTTACTCGCTTATTTGGATACCAGTTGCTTTTATATTTTTACTTTATAAGATAAAATTTGAAGAACAATTTTTATCAAAAAAAATTTCCGGAATACCCGCAGTATAAAACACATACCAGAAAAATTATACCCTTTATATATTAACAAATACTTTATCTGTTTGTTATAACCCATAATATTATATAGTCGTTAAATAAATATCCTTAAATCAAATTTTCTATCGTTAAGTCATTGATTTATCCTGCATTATTGGTTATATTTGTTACTCAATCATCGAAATTTTCGGGTTAATGGAGAAGCCTTTTGGGGAAAAGGTTCAGTTGTTCTCCGAATTTTTTTTTGAAGAATATTATTGTTACTGCTATTTCAAATAAAATCCGGGGAATTTTTTTTATAATTTCACTGCTCAAATTTAAGCTTTCCAATGGATACAAAAAAAGTAACAGTTCTTATCGTAGGGAATGATGATGAGGAGATCAGGTCATTTTCTATTAACAGAACCCTTATAGCAAATTTAAAAAATTATTCGATTCTTGCAGGAACGGTATTTTCAGCCGCAATAATATTATTTTTTGCGGTTCTGGCCTATACAGTAAAAACAAGCCTTGATAAACATTCATTGAATTCTCAGCTTGTTCAGGTAAACTCTAAACTGCAGACTTATGACAGCCTGGAGCTTAGCCGCAAGCTTAACACAATTGATAATAATCTTTCTATGATAGACGGTTATCTTAAAGACCGCGGAATTATTCAGGCAGAAAACATGGGCGGAAGCCCTTCAGTAAGCAAGCCTGAAAATTTTGTACAGAAGATAAATTATCTTGATGAACAGTCTGTTTTATTCTACAATACTTTGAAAGACCTTCCGATTGGTTATCCATATTACGGCCCAAGAAGCTCCGATTATGGCTACAGAAGAAATCCCTTCGGAGGTTACAGCAGTGAATTTCATTCAGGGATTGATTTTAAGGGTCCGATGGGTGACCCGATATTTGCTACCGGGGATGGTACAATTAACAGGTGTGACTGGTATAACGGTTATGGTAATGCAGTCGTCATAGATCATAAAAACGGAATTCAGTCATTATACGGCCATTTATCAAAAGTTAATGTTACCCAGGGACAGACTGTAAAAGCCGGTGATGTGATAGGGTTTTTAGGTTCAACCGGCAGGTCAACCGGACCGCATCTGCATTATGAGATCAGGAAAAATGGTGAGGATATCAGTCCTGAGCCATTTATAAAAGTATTTTAATTAATAAATTTAATTATATTTGTAAAATTTCCTTCAAAGGGAGGTAAAAATGTTTGGTAACAAAGAAAAGCCGGCTCAACAGGAAGTACAATTGCCTGTTTCTTCAAAATCTGCATCATCTAAAGATATAAAAACCCTCATAGGCGAAGGATGTAAAGTTGAAGGTAATTTTTTTATACCTACAGCTACAAGGATAGACGGAACAATTAAAGGTGACCTCACCGGCGACAGCGGTGTTGTTATCGGACACAGCGGCAGGATAATTGGCAGTGTTTGCGCTGCAGAAGTTGTTGTTTACGGTATTATTGAAGGCAATGTTGAAACCCACAGGCTTGAACTTAAAAAAAGGCTGCAAAATGAACGGAGATGTTACCGTGGGCAGCATTATAACAGAGCAGGGTTCGGTATTTAACGGAAAATGCGCTATGAAGGATGAAAGCAGCAATGTAACTGAGCTTGTTCCGGAATTTAATGATTCAACCGGAAATGTTAAGATTAAATCTGTAATGAGTTAAATTTTATCTTAATTAAATTTTAATTATTTTAAAGCCGCAATAGCGGCTTTTTTAATTTATTTTACAATAATGAAAAACACTGAACTTCTTATCTTCATGCTTGATGATATCCGTAATGTAACATTAAGCGGCATAAAAGGCTTAACAAAAGAACAGTTATTTGCAGAACCTGTTCCGGGTGAGTTCCCAATTGGATCGTATTTAATGCATCTTGGCGAAGCCGATATAGGCTGGCTTGAAACATTAAGCGGTGAGAAGATTTCTGATGAACTTAAAAAAAGATGTTACTATTCTGCCTGGTTTGATGTACCCGAATCAGATTTTAATCCTCCAAATGCACCGCTGGAAATCGATGATTACATATCAGCAATAACTGACGCGAGAAAGCTGCTGGTGGATTATATCAAAAAAATGAGCGATGAAGACCTTGAAATAAAGCTAAAACGCAAACGGAGTGCTGCTGTTGAAGTTGAAATTTCTAAAAAATGGATAATATATCATTTGATTGAGCATGAAGCGCATACCAGGGGACAGATGTTCCTTCTTATGCGTATGGCGGGATTCAAAAAGAAAGGTGAAAATAATTAATGAAAATTCTTTTAAAGCTTGAAGAGCTTGCAATGATGCTGTTTGCATTTTATCTTTTCAGCTTGCTTGATTACAGCTGGTGGCTTTTCGCATTACTGTTTTTCACCCCGGATGCCGGAATTTTAGGTTACTTGATTAACCCGAAATTCGGTGCAATTTCATATAATTTATTACATCATAAGGCTGCTGCAATTTTACTGTATTTTACAGGAATTTACATAAATTTGCCGTTTTTAATGATAATCGGGCTTATAATGTTCGCTCATTCCAGCTTTGACAGAATTTTGGGTTATGGCTTAAAATATTCTGATAATTTCAAAAATACTCACCTTGGCTTAATAGGCAAAGCCTGAAAATTGAATAATTCTCAAAAAACTGACCTATATCATACCATTTGATTATTGCTTTCCGGTATTTTTGTATAGTAAATTGTTGAATTAATTGACCTAACATAAATACCGGAGGTAAACGAAATGTTTAACTTTATGCACAATATGAACTCTTACGAAGATACTCTGAGAGATTTTAGCTGGAAAATAGCTGAAGAAGAACTGGGTTATAAACCCGGTGATGTAATAAATATTGGTGAATACTGCACCGACAGAATTTGCAGGCTTGGCAAAGCAAATAAAACAGCATTCATATGGCAGGATCATAAAGGAAATGTAAAAACCTGGACTTTTGATGAAATGAGGATTATGACCAACTCTATTGCCGGGTATTTGCAGAAACTTGGAATTAAAAACGGCGACAGGGTTTGTTTATTTATGGATAAAGTACCTGAATTGTATCTGGGATTTCTTGCCGGATTAAAAATGGGAGCAATTGTTCAGCCATTATTTTCTGCCTTTGGTTCAGAATCATTAATAACCAGACTTGAAGATGCAAAAACTTCTGCAATCATTACACAGAAAAAACATCTGCCTAAAGTCCGCAATATCTTAAAGGATATGGATTATATGAAGTATATTATTATTGTTGATGAACGCGACCCGTCTCATTTAAAAGAACGCGAGCATATTCTTGATATTGATGCTTTAGAAAAGCTTGATAAATTTGATATATTCCCTTCGACTGCCGAAACACCTTCAGTGCTTCATTATACTTCAGGTACAACCGGATTGCCCAAAGGAGCACAGCATGTGCATTTCTCGGTTATTTCACAGTACATTACAACAAAGTACTCACTTGATCTGAAAGATGATGATATTTATTGGTGTACAGCAGATCCGGGATGGGTAACAGGTACTTCCTATGGTATTATAGGACCCTGGGCTAACGGTGCAACGCAATGTGTTCTTGATGCCGGATTTACAGCAGATGGATGGTATTCATTCATAGAAAAACACAGAATAACAGTCTGGTATTCTGCACCAACAGCTATTCGCGCATTGATGAAAGAAGGGGAAGAGATAATTAAAAAACATGACCTCTCTTCATTAAGGTATCTTGCAAGTATTGGTGAGCCGCTGAATGCTGAAGCTGTTCTGTGGAGTGATAAAGTATTCGGAATGATGTTCCACGATACTTACTGGCAGACAGAAACCGGAAGCATGGTCATAAGCAACTATCCGTGTATGAAAATAAAACCCGGTTCAATGGGTAAGCCTTTCCCGGGTATGGAAGTTGGACTTGTTGATATTAATACACATAAATACTTTGATAAAAAAGGAGTAGTCGGCATTATATCAGTAAAACCGGGCTGGCCGGCAATGTTCCGCGCATATTGGAACAATAAAGAGAAGTATGAAAGCAAATTTGTTGACGGCTGGTATTTATGCGGAGACAGGGCTTCGATAGATGAAGATGGTTATTACTGGTTTGTTGGAAGGGATGATGATGTTATCAATACAGCCGGTCATCTTGTCGGACCGTTTGAAATAGAATCAGCATTGCTTGAACATCCTGCTGTTGCAGAATCAGCTGCAGTCGGCAAACCTGACCAGATAAATATGGAAGTTGTAAAGGCATTCATAGCTTTAAAACCAGGCTTTGAGCCAAATAAAATGCTTGAGCTTGAAATAATGAACTTTATCCGCAAAAAGCTTTCTCCGCTGGCTATGCCGCAGGAAGTTGAATTTGTTGATAAGCTTCCGAAAACCCGCAGCGGAAAAATTATGCGAAGGGTTTTGAGAGCTAAAGAATGGGGTGAAGAAATAGGTGATATTTCAACCCTGGAAAATGATATGTAGATTGGAAACCTCACCCCTAACCCCTCTCCTAAAAGGAGAGGGG
>LLZO01000273.1 GCA_001567545.1 Candidatus Tepidiaquacellales bacterium OLB5 | reverse complement strand
GGAATGGTTAATATAACAGCTTCTTTAATATCGTTTGTAATATCTACAGATTTCATATGAGGACTGTAGGTTCTGATATAATCTTCGTTGATCTCTTCTTCCCTGTGTGATTTTTGAACGAAAACAAGTTCAAAAGAAGTATTAAATACTTTTTCAAACTTATCAAGGCACCTGTCACATTCAAGATACAAAATTCCATTTATACCCGTTTTAATATCAAGCTGGTGTGAAGTTTTAAAAAGATCCAGCTTTATTTCAAGCGGGTCTTTAACAGTACCTGCCGGCAGACCTAACTCTGCTTCAGAGCTTTTGAGCTCTAACTGCTGAGAACCATCGTTTAAAGAACCAATATTTATCCGGATAGCCATAAATATCCCGAAAAAACCCTGTTTTTAGCACAAATTTTGTAGAAAATCTAACAAATATAGGAAAAATTTATTAAAATTTACAGTCATATTTTCTACGAAATCCTAAATTAAACAGCAGTTTTAAGATATTAATTTTAAATGATTTTAATTAATATTGAATTCAATCTTTTCCTGTTAATGAAAGTAAAAACATCAGATAAAAAAACAAAATCATCTTATACCCGGAAAAACCCTGAATCTGCAACTATAAATCCTTATATCAGAATATTTCTGTACATTACATTTTTTCTTGCTGTTTTTTCATTTACTTCGCACAAAATTGAAGATGACGATTTTTTCTGGCATTTATCTACCGGAAAATATATTACTGAAACCGGTTCACTTCCTTCAAGTGATGTTTTCGGATATGCAAAGCCGGATGAAAAATGGATTCCGTTTGAGTGGGGTGCTGATATAATTATGTATAAGCTGTACCAGTCGGGAGGCTACACCCTGATATTTATTTTCAGGTCATTGATTTTCTGCATTATCTTTTATCTTATTTTAAGAATAATGGAAAAATTCAGGGTTAATGCCTTTATTTGTTTTTTTATTTCTTTTTTACTCCTGACCGGTTTATTCAACCGGTATTCTCCAAGACCGCACTTATTTTCATACCTGTTTATTACGATTCTATTATTTTTATTTCTTAACATTAGAGGAGAAAACAGGACTAAATATTTCCGGTTTCTGTATTTACTTCCGCTGCTGTTTTTAATTTGGAGTAACATTCATCCGGGGGTAATAACCGGCCTTATCATTTTTGCTGCATTTACAGCAGCAGAAACTGTTTTATTTTTATATCCAGCTAAATTCAGGAACACAGGTATAGAACCCTTTACAAAGGAGCAATATAAAAAAATAATGATAGTATTCGGAATATCGGTAATAATGCTGGTTATAAATCCAAACGGGATTAATACTTACCTGTACATTTACAGCCATACAAAAATGAAAATGCTTGAAAACATTGCTGAATGGTTAAGCCCATTCAGCAGTAAAATTGAATCGAATTTTGTCATTAAATCATATATAATATTCCTGATACTTTCTGCTGTTTCGCTATTTTATTCTTACAGGAAAAAAGATCTGTTCTTTGCCCTCCTGATAATAATATTCGGAATTTATTCATTTACAGCTATAAGGTTTTCAGTTGATTTTATCCTGATTACAGCGCCGCTTTCAGCAATAAGTGCTGGTTATTTTTTAAACAGACTTAAAAATAAAACAGCTTTAAAAATTACCAGTTTAACCGGAAGTTATCCTGTTTTGATAATATTGATTTTATTTTTCGGATATACTGCTTATGCTGCCCAAAATGATAATTTTTACATATCCTTAAAATATAACCGTGAAGCAGGAATGGGTATCAGCGGAAGGTATTTTCCTCTGGGTCTGTACAATTTTATAAAAGAAAATAATATAAAAGGTATTCCGTTTAATAATTTTGATACCGGCGGGTATTTAAAATGGATAATGCCGGAACAGAAAATTTTTATTGACAGCAGAAATTTAAGCGATGAATTATTCAATGAATATAGCTCTATTATAAAAATGCAGCCGGGATTTGAGAAAAAGCTTGAAAAATACGGAATTAACCAGGTGATATTTTTCGATCCATTTTTGATAAGATTCCCGAACCTTTTTAAACAAAATATTACTGAATATTTATTCAACAACAGTGGCTGGGTACTTGTCTATTGGGATGATCTTTCTGTGATGTTCCTTAAAAGAACACCTGAAAATACAGAATTGATCAGTAAATTCGGATACACAGTATTTTCGCCATATACTGCACTTTTTAATAAACCTTTATTTGACAGTAATGTTAAAGCTGCACCTATTTCTGCGCAAAATGAAGCAAAACGCAAACAGGCAGCAGAACCGGAAGGTTACTTTTTTAAAGGAGTTTATGCAATGATGAATGAAGCATTAAAAAATAAAGGCACTCCTTAACCGGGAGTGCCTTTAACGAAGAGCTTTCAATCCTCATCAGGAAAGAAATTTCTTACGGAGGTAATTCTTCAATGAACTATTTTATCAAAACAATTTTCTGTGTTTCAGATGCGTAATCAGTTTCTACCCTGTAGAAATAGACTCCGCTGTTAAGATTTGATGCATCAAAAGTGACTGTATAATCACCTTCAGGTTTCTTTTCGTTTACTAGCGATGAAACTTCCCTTCCAAGAACATCAAAAACGCTAATTTTAACAATAGTTTCTTTTGCTACTCTGTAACTTATAGTAGTAGACGGATTAAAAGGGTTTGGATAGCTTGAAGATAGTCCACTATAATCAATAGGTGAGGTTCTAGTTAATTCAGCAATGCCAATTATGCCATAGTCATTTGAAAAAGAACCGCCTGCATATATAACAGGATACATGGCTTTTGTTGAAATTGAATATGCTGCGTCATTTGCATTCTGCGGACCGTTATAACGCACTGTCCACCTGTGAGTTCCGTTATCTTTATAACTTACCGTCAGAAAATCAATACCATTGCCTGATTTCATACTCTCACCTGTCAGGTACACAAAAATATCCCAGCATGGGATATCGCCTTCATTACCATGCATTCCGCTAGCAATACAGCTTTTATTTATCACCCTGATATCCCAGGCTTTGTCGGATAGTCCCCCATCTACCCTGTCAAGCCATTGCTGAGAACCATCAAAAGTTAAGTATTTAATTGTAACATAATCGTAGCTTGCTGAACCGGGAGCTTTGCTGTATCCTGTAACATAAACATTGCTGAAAACGTCAAGATCAAGGCCAGTTGCAGCATCCGTATCATTTATACCGGTATTTGTATATCTTTTTAACCACTGCTGCTGCCCAGATGTATTGTATTTTATTGTTGCATAATCCAGCTTTGAAGTTCCGCCGTGTGATGAACCGGTTATATAAACATTACCTGCACCATCCAGCTTTAGCTCTTTTGCAATATCATCAAGATAAGCCGGACCGTCATATCTTGCAGCCCACTGCTGAGTGCCGGCTGAATTATATTTTACGGTAAGATAATCATATCCCTTTCCCTGCTGCTGGCTTCCTCCGGTCACAAATACATTTCCGGCAAAATCAACTGAAATTGAAAGCGCATTATCATTTTTGCTGGAAGGACCATTGTATCGTTTAGACCACAGCAGAGTACCCGCTGAATTGTATTTTAAAGTAAGATAATCTCCATTAAGATCATCATTGCCTAAACTTTCACCTGTTACATAAACATTTCCATCTGTATCAACAAATATTGCCCTGGCATAATCATAATAGTGGCAATCATTGCCAACAGCCCCGTCGAATCTTTTAACCCAAAGCTGCTGTCCGTTATTGTTATACTTAATTGTGCAGTAATCTTCTGTACCGTAATCACTGCCAGAACGGCTCCAGCCTGTTACATAAATGTTACCATCATCATCAATAGTAATTGCGGATGCATAATCCAGGTTATTTCCCGGACCGTTGTACCTTACAGCCCAGATATAATCGCCATCTTCACCGAATTTTATTGTAGCGTAATCTTCCTTGGCAGTTCCTGAACCCCAGCTGACTCCTGTTGCATATACATACCCGAATTTATCCTGCACTATACCTGTGCATTTATCGATCTGGTTGCCCGGACCGTTATAACTCATAACTTTTGTAACTAACTGTCCAAATGAAATTGATGTAACAAACAGCATAAATATCAGCGCTGTAAACATTATCTTTTTCATTTTTTCCCCCTGTTATTAAAAAACGTTAATTAATTATTTTATTAAGACCATCTTTATTGTGTTAAAATATTTCTCCCCGTCATTGGATACTGCTTCCATCCTGCAGATATATACTCCGCTGCCAAAATCTGAAGCATTCCAGTCATATGTAAATTTGCCAGCTTCCAGAACTCCGTTTACAGCAAATTCAACCTGTTCTCCCAATAAATTATATATTGCAATATTTACTGAAGATGTTTTGGGAAGATCAAACTTTATAGAAGTAACCGGATTGAACGGGTTTGGATAATTATTATATAGCCTGAACACTGCAGGTATTTCTGTACCATTCTGGCTTAAAGCTGTCAGCGCAGTTACAAAGCTCCACCTAGGTGAATAAGAACTTGTGTAACAGGAATTGTATGAATATACTTTCCAGTAATAACGGGTGTTTGCCTGAAGCCTGCCGGACGGAACAGTGATCTGTCTTCCGGTAATATTATTGGAATCAAGCACCAGGTTTGTAAAACCTGTATCAGTAGCTACCCTGCACCTGTATCCTGTAGCTGCTGCAATACTGTCCCATCTTAAAAGAGGCGTAATTGAAACTGTAGCGTTATTTACCGGTAAATTCAGAACTGGTACAGAAACATCCGGAACTGCTGTTCTGAAGTTTCTTACGCTTGACCAGCTAGGACTTTCTCCAACCTGGTTTGTTGCCCTTACACGCCAGTAATACTGTGTATTATACTGAAGTATACCCGGAGGCATATTATAGTTCGAAACATTAATACCTGCAACATTATATATAATGTTTGTGAAATTCTGATCGGTAGCAATGTTAAGCCTGTAATGGCAAACGGGAGGAAAAACATCAGACCAATCCAGGGTACCTGTAGTACTGAAACAGGTTTGCCCGTTAGATGGAGAGCTTAATGAAGCAGTCCCCGGAAGCGTCCAGCCGCCAGTTGTAGTTTTAATTATTGTACCGTTAATACCAACAGCCCAGCCGGTATTGGTATCAACAAAGGATACAGCAGTTAACAGGCTAGAAGTATTGCTTACCTGGCTGTACCAGTTTGTTCCGCCATTAGATGTTTTACGGATTGTACCATAATCTCCTACAATATTATAAAAATTCTGATTCTTAACAGAATTGCTGTATAACCAATTTCCTGTACCGCTTGATTGAGTTACCCAGTTGTTACCAAGGTTAGTTGACTTGCGGATGAAACCGCCTTCACCAATAATGACAGCTTCGTTAGTTGCAGTAAAGTTTACTTTTTCAATCTGTGCAGTTGTACCACTGGAAATCTGGGTCCAGTTAACTCCTCCATTTGTTGTGCGAATAAGTTTTCCAAACTGTCCGGCTGCAAATCCGTTGTTTGCATCACTGAAATTTACACTTGTTAAATTGGTTGTTAAACCGGTTGAATATAAAACCCAGTTTGTTCCGCCATTTGTTGTTCTTAAAAATGTTCCGTACCATCCTGCAGCATATCCTGTTGTTGTATTGATGAAGCTGACTGATCTTAACTGGTAACCAACGCCTGTCGGCTGAGTGCTCCAGGTAGCCCCTGCATTTGTTGTTTTCAAAATTACACCAACATCCCCAACTACCCAGCCTGTATTTCCGTTTATGAAATAAACAGAAAATAAATGAACTGAAGTACCGCTGGTAACAGCTACCCAATTTGTTCCGCTGTTAGTTGTTCTTAAGACTGTTCCTGACTGCCCAACTACAATCCCGGCAGTATTTGAAGTCATAAAAACACTGTTTAAATTATTGCTTGTTCCGCTGGCTTGCGAAAACCAGCCATAAGGCTGAGAACTTGTTTTGACGCAGATTAAAATGTAGAATAAACTAAATAGTATTACTGATTTTCTCATATAATTTCTCCCCCTCAAAAGAAATCTTTGTGCTACACTTTTTATACTACTGAAATATACTATATAAACTACTTAATATCCCTATTCTTTCTAACTATATATACTAACTATTTCTGTAAACATACATTAATATTCAATACATTTCAATAGTTTATTGTAGCTTGTTTAGTGATTTTAATTTTATAGCGTGAAAGGGTTAGAAATCTTCTAAGTAGTAATAAAATAAAAAACCCGGCAAACTTTAGTAAGCCGGGTTAAAAAAAATAGCTATTATCGTTATGCGGTTTTATATGCGTTTATTAATTTCGCTGTTCTTACACCTTCAATAACATCATGAACTCTGATTATATGAGCACCATTAAGTATACCGATTGTATTATATGTGATAGTACCTTCATGCCTGTCATTAACATCATCTATATTTAAAATCTTTCCTATCATACTCTTCCTTGAAACTCCGATCATTATAGGAGAATCGAGTCTCTTAAATAAGGCCAGATTTTTCAGGATCTGTAAATTATGTTCAACAGTTTTTCCAAAACCAATACCAGGATCAATAATTACCTGTTTAATACCTGCAACATTTGCTTTCCATGCAACGTTTTCAAAATACTGAATTATCTCACCTGTCAGATCTTCATAAACCGGATTTACCTGCATATCCTTTGGTGTACCTTTTATATGCATTGCAACTGCAGAGGCATTATGTTTAGCGATCGTTTCTGCCATTGCGCTGTCAAATCCGAATGCGCTGATATCATTTACAATTACTGCGCCGGCATTTAAAGCTTCATCGGCAACTTTGGCTCTGTAAGTATCAACAGAAATTGGCACTGAAATTTCTTTCGCCAGCTTTTCAATAACAGGAATTACCCGGTTAAGCTCTTCATCTACTGAAATTTCATCAGCTCCCGGCCTGGTGGATGCACCTCCTACATCAATAAAATCAGCACCCGCTTCAGCCATTGCTTTGCCATGCGCTGCTGCATCAGCCGGTTTCAGAAATTTTCCGCCATCGCTGAATGAATCAGGCGTTACATTAAGAATCCCCATTACATGAGTTCTTGCACTAAGGTCGTAAACTTTTTTTCCGAATGTATATGAATAATTATCGTTCATTTAACAGTTATAATAATAATCTTTATTTGAAAATTAAAATTTGATATTTGTAAACTGCTGATTGTTCTTTGTTCATTAAAATTATTGCTCAATTTCAGAATCTTCAATTTTTCTGAAAAGAATTTCAGGTTTATTAAGCTTATGACCGGCATGTAATTTTAATTCAGCAGCCGATTCCCATGTTTCACCTTCTGATGAAATATTCAGCATCCTGAAAAGCTTTTCTGAACTGAAAGGCAGTACCGGGTAAAATAAAACCGCAAAGCTTCGGCATAACTGCAGACAGGTATTAATGATAGTACCGCAACGGGCTATATCTTCTTTTACAGCTTTCCACGGTTCAGTATCATTAAAATACTTGTTCGCATCACGGACAAGGTTCATAGTTTCACTGACTGCATCCTTAAATTTGTAATTTTCGTAATAAGATGCAATACTTGAAGAGTATGATTTTATACTGTTAATGATAATACTGTCAATTTCTTTATATTCACCTGCTGCTGGAACGGTCCCTTCAAAGTACTTTTCAGCAAAAACAAAAGTACGGTTAACAAAATTGCCCAGAATTGCACCAAGCTCATTGTTATTTTTAGCCTGCAGGTCTTTCCAGTAGAAATCAGTATCCTTGTTTTCAGGCAGACTGGTTGCAAGTGCGTACCTCACACTATCGGGATTAAACCTTGAAACAGCATCTTTAACGGCAATTGAGTGCCCCCTGCTTTTTGAAAGCTTGCCGCCTTCAAAATTCAGGAATTCATTTGCAGGAACATTATCAGCAAGAACAAAATCACCGTGAGCCATTAACATTGCAGGGAAAAATATTGCGTGGAAAATTATATTATCCTTGCCGACAAAATGAACAAGCTTAGTATCATCTTTGCACCAGTAATCTTTCCAGCCTTCAGGGTTTCCCTCCTGCTCAAACAGTTCTTTTGTGATTGAAATATAACCAATCGGAGCTTCGAACCAAACATATATAACCTTTCCGTCATAACCTTCCAGAGGTACAGGAACGCCCCAGTCCAGATCGCGGGTTATGGCTCTATCCTGCAAACCCGTTTTAAACCAGCCCTTGCAGTAATTCACAACATTTGGTTTCCAGTCCGGTTTGCTGTTTATCCATTCTTCAAGCATTGCCTGGAATTTGCTGAGCGGAAAGTAGAAATGAGTTGATTCCTTTACAACAGGTGTATCGCCTGTTATTGTTGAGCGTGGATTTTTTAATTCCAGCGGCGAAAGCGCGCTGCCGCAATTTTCGCATTCATCCCCGCGGGCTTCTTCAAATCCGCATACCGGACATGTACCTATAACAAACCTGTCGGCAAGAAATCTTTTTTCCTTTTCTGAATAAAGCTGTTTTTCAGTTTTCTGATACAGAAGACCCTTATCATTTAAAACTTTAAAAAAATCCTGGGAGGTTTTTTTATGTGTTTCAGTTGAAGTTCTGGAATAAATATCATATTTTATCCCAAGATCTTCATATGCTTTTTTATTTGCAAAATGGTATTTATCTATAATAACCTGCGGTGATACACCTTCTTTTATAGCAGACATTTCAATAGCAGTGCCATGTTCATCAGAGCCGCAGATAAACACCACATTATATCCTGCAAGCCTTAGATACCTTACATACATATCGGGCGGCAGGTAAGCGCCAGCAATATGCCCTAAATGGATATCACCATTGGTATAAGGCAATGCAGCAGTTACTAAAATTCTCTTAAATTTTCCTGAATTTTCCATAATAATCATCAAAAATACCCAAAATAAAAACAAAAAGCCTGCCAAAAATCCGGCAGGCTTTATATAAATAAAGACACATGTAATGAGTTTCTAAACTTTGTAGTTTACTTCACAAGTACCATTTTCTTTCTATCTTTAAATTCACCTGCTGAAAGTTCATAAAAATAAACACCGCTGGCATAGTTTGAACCATCCCATTGCACATCATAACGACCTGCCTGTTTAACTTCACTTATTAATGTACTTAATTCCATACCCAGGGAATTATATATTTTCACCTCAACAAAACTTTGTTTTGGAATATCAAATTTAATTAAAGTAACCGGATTAAAAGGATTTGGATAGTTTTGCGAAAGTGAGAATGATAATGCTTGATTGATATTTATAACAGCATTAGGTTCCGGTTTAATTTTGAGTATCTTTCCAGAACCAAGTGCGCAAACATAAATATTGCCGTCACTGCCTTGTCTTAATGCTGTTGGACCTGAACCGGAAGGAAGTGATACCCACTCTGTATATGAAATTATCGTATCCCAGTAAGGTGAATTACCTAAAATACATTTGTATATCTTACCTGAATTACTGGCGGCAAATAATAAATTATTATTTAGTGAAGGAAATTGCGTACCATTATACACAATAATACCGGTTGGTACCGTACCGGAAGGCATTTGTAAAATCGGGTCTTTATATAATGGGTTACCGCATATTCCGTTACAAACCGGATAGCCGTAATTTTTCCCTTTTCTGATAAAATCAATTTCATCGGGACCGCTTCCGTTATCACCGGCATAAAGCGAATCATTAATAGGGCTGAAACAAAAATCAAACGGATTTCTTAAGCCCAGCGCCCAAATCCTGTCATCATTTCCGTTAAACGGATTACCATCATCGTAAAATGGGTTATCTATTGGAATAGTCCCATCAGAATTAATCCTTAAGATTTTTCCCCGGGGCATATTTAAGCTTTGGGCTTCACCGGCGTTTAGAGCTCCAAAGGAAAAATACAGTTTATTATCTTTACCAAAATAAATATTCCCTGCCGCATGAATTTGACCCTGAGATTCCGCCTGCGTATATTGGAACAATCTTCTTGGATTTGTTCCGGTATTATTTACATTTACAAATGATGTAATACGGTGAAAGTATTCTGTGCCTGTAATAATTGGAGGAATTTTATGCACATTATATATGTATATATAATTATTATTCTGATAATTCGGATCAAGGACAATACCTATTGTCCCCAATTCCTGTACCGAAAGACAAGAGTCAGTAAAATCCCAAAATACTGATAACTGCTGATTGTTTTGTGAAAAAATTCTTACCAAACCTCCCTGTTGTGTTATAATAAGGTTACCGTTAGGCATAAATGAAAAAGCGACTGGCCGGTTTAAACCGGTGATTACTTCTTCAACAGTGAATTGCTGTGAGTTAATATTTAATGATATAAGAACACCAGCAAAAAATATAACTTTAATAATTTTTTCCAAATTTTTTTACAAGTCACTTAAAATATGAATTAATGTTCAATAAAAAAAGCGTTCATGTAAACTTAACGCTTTTTGTTTAGTAGCTTTGCAATACTACAATTAATTAAAAAGCATGCTGCCGGGGTGCATGTTTAATTATATGTTATGAAATATGTGATTCTGTTATTCCCACAGATCTGAGTACCAGATGGAAGCAAAATAAAAAAAGCCTGCCAATAATCCGGCAGGCTTAATATATATAACGACGCATAAAATGAATCTGCATATAGCAGTTTATTTCACTAAAACCATCTTCTTTTCGTCGCTTTGGCTTCCGTTTACGGTCATTTTATAGAAATAAACACCGCTCGGCAATCCTGCTGCACTGAACTCAGCAGCATACCTTCCGGGCTGTTTTGTTTCATTAACCAACATACTTACTTCCCTTCCGGCTACATCATATACAGTAATATTTATAATGGCTGCATCACCAACATTATAATATATTTTTGTTACTGGATTAAACGGGTTCGGATAATTCTGTTCAAGTGAAAATCCAGCAGGAAGCTGGTTATTATTACCGTTAACACTTACGACAGCATCCTGCAGCTTATAAATTGTTCCGTTTCCTCCCACAATATATAATTCATTGTTCTGGTCAACCCCAAATGAAGGTATTCCGGTTGGCGCAACTCCGATAATCGAGTTATCACTGACAACTCCGCCGGAAAGAAGGAGCTTCCATACTTTTCTGCTTCCGTAATCGGCATAAATATACCTGCCAACCAGCCAGGGAACTCTTGCACCGCGGTAAACATAACCGCCGGTAACAGATATATCAGAACCAACATTCTGGTAAACAGCTATCGGGAAAGTATAATTGCCAATAGGTCCGCAGCCTGATGTATTATAAGGTGCATTGCCTTCATAACATCTCCACCCGTAATTTTTGCCTACTGAAATTGTATCAATTTCCTCCCAGGCATCCTGTCCTACATCACCGCAGTAAATAGTGCCGGTCACAGCATCACGGGAAAATCTCCAGGGATTTCTTAATCCTGTAGCAAAAATTTCAGGCGCACCGCCGCCGCCTGCATACGGATTAGTAGGCGGTATACTGTAATTATTGCCTCCGCTTGGCGTATTAATATCAATTCTCAGCATTTTACCAAGCAGGCTGTTCAGATTCTGTGCATTATTGTTCGGGTCACCGCCAGATCCGCCGTCTCCGGTTCCAATATATAAATTACCTTCACCGCCAAACATCAGGCAGCCGCCGTTATGATTTGTATATGTTGGGTGCGGAATTGTAAGCATATTCAGTTCGCTCAATGAATCAGCTTTATTGGGATTGCCTGATTGAGTAGTAAATCTGGATATTCTTAATGCGCCATCGCTGGAGCGGGTATAGTAAATAAAGAAATACCTGTTTGAAGAATAATTAGGATGAAAAGCCAGACCAAGAAGTCCTCTTTCATTACCTGACTGGTTTACCAGGTTTGTTACATCAAGGAATGTCTGCACATTTGTTGTCATGGAGTCATTCGGGAAAACCCTTATAAGTCCGCGCTGCTGAACAACAAATATACGGTTTGTACCGTCACCGGAGTGAGTTAAAAACAGCGGTAATGAAAATGAAAGGTTAGGAAATGCGTTTACAAAGTTTACCTGCGGGTAAACTTTTGCCGCCGCGAAAAACAAAAGGATAAGCAGCAATTTTAAATTTTTATTCATTATAGTATATAGTTAGTTAATTTCTTCTTCCAAGCAGCCTTAAGAGGAACAGGAACAGGTTTATGAAATCCAAATAAAGAGTGAGCGCTCCCATTATGGATGCTTTTTTCCCGTCTTCTGATGCAGCATCTATTCCGCCAGCCATATTTTTTATCTTCTGGGTATCATATGCAGTTAATCCAACAAATAGGATAACACCAATCAATGAGATAATCCAGCTCATCATAGAGCTGTTTAAGAACAGATTAACAACCATGGCGGCTATCAATCCTATCAAAGCCATTGTTAAGTATGCGCCGAATTTAGTCAGATCCATTTTGGTAATAAAACCAAGGATGCTTGTACCGCCGAACATCATTGAGCAGATAAGGAAAGTGGAAAATATCGATGCACCTGTATAAATTAAAAATATCGGAGACAGGGTTACACCATTAAGGAAAGAGTAAAATAAAAATGCAAGTAAACCAAGGAAAGCTGGTATTTTATTAATCAGGAAAGTTAATCCGAACACAATTAATAACTCAAAAATCAATAAACCGTAAAATACATAAATATATTCGGAAATCAGGTTGTAAAACTGTGATTCAGAAAGCAGTAAAAACGGTGCAACAGATACACATGCTGTGATGAACAGGCCTGCTGTCATCCATAAATATACTTTTAATATAAAAGTTCTTGCAGTATCCTTTTCGCCTGTATAGGCGTCCTGCATAACAGGAATTGGTTCCATATTGTTTTATCCCCTTGATAAATTTTAGTTTTTACTAAGATTTAAAAATATGTAGTATTAATGACAAAATATAAATATTTTTAGTCATATAAAACTGCCAGTTTTATCAACAAACAGTAGTAAATCCGGTTAATTACTTGATATTATCTAAAATACAAACATTTTTTTAAATCGTTCCGCAATAAAGCAATTGTAATAATTGCTTTATTAACAATTTCTGCAGCATTGCTGGTTTCAAAATATGTCTTACCCGGCAGCCCTGAAACTGAAGTATCGGATAAAAATGAAAATTTACCTTTAAAAAACGAAGCAAGTCATGAATTCATAAGAAGCAATTTATCAAGGGGAATTGATTCGGTATTGGGGAATTTTGGTATCAAAAGTGAATGGATAACAACAATTGATTCTGAATCGGCAAAAAAGAACAATAAATCAGGCGGCAAAGAATCTGAGCTGTTCTTAAAAAATGTCATTATTCCCTCCGATCTGACTTCAATTGAAGTAAACGCAGACCTTACATCTTATTTCAGCGGGCTTGGATTAAAAACAGCTGTAAACGAAGATATAGTCACTAAAGACCTTGATATAGCAGTTAGTTTTAATGATACTGCTGATAAAAAACTGCCCCTTGCAAAAATGAAGATAACACACTCAGATAAAGTTATAAGGGAAAGCGCAATTATTTGTGTAGTAATAAACAATATCAGTGAATATAATCCCGATGATATTGACAGGCTTCTGTTGAGCAAAAATGAGTTCAGCTATGTTTTCCCGAGAAACCTTGATGAAATTGACCTGCAGAATAAACTTCTGCACAGCAAAAAAGATGTAATAATAAATCTGACTGTAGGAGGAAAAGAAAATTACGAAGCTGATTTTAATTCAGCAATGGATGAAAAAGCTGTGCTTGAAAGGGTAAGAAGCTTTTCGGTTGACTTTCCGACAGTAAATAATGTTCTGCTCACAAAACAAAATGAAGATATTCCGCAGACCCTAATAAATATGGTTAATACCATTCTTTCTAATTATAAGATCAGGGTAATTAATGAAACTGATCTATCACAGCTTTTAAGCAATGCTGAAAACGAATCACCCGATAAGTTTACACTGTTTGCAGCAAATATCAAATCAAAAGGGAAACTTGCAAAAACAATTATCACTTCCTTAAATGTTGAAAAGGATGATTTTGCGAAATTTTATGATAACATACTTACGCTAAAAAAACTTGGATACCGGTTTTATAATTACAGCGACTACAGGAATAAAAAAGATTCATATGAAAAGGAACAGAAGGAAAAAGAAGAAAAGCTGAAGGAAGAAGTGGCAAAAAAACAAAATGAAAAGAAAAATACAGAGAAAAAAACTGTTACTAAAAAAAATACGACAGTAAAGAAAAAAACAGAAACAAAGCAGCCAACAGATAAAAAGAAAACAGAACCTAAAAAAAGAGTGATGTTAAGAAGAAATAATACAATTCTGAGCACAGTATATCTTATCCTGTTCTGCGTCATATATGGAGTGCCAATAAATTCCCAGCCTTTTTCAAACGATGAAAAAAGAATATTAGAGCTTCAGGATACAAGAACAGCGGGAGTTAAAAATGAGCTTATCAGCTATCTTAATTCAGATAATACAGAAAATTCTTATTTAGCTGCATTGGGGCTTGGGAATATTGGTGATACTTCGTTCATTAATGAACTTGGAAAAATCCTCCTGAAAGATGTTGATTCATATGCAAACCATAATTCTGCTTTTGCACTCGGGCAGATAGTATCCGCAAACAGCTCGGCTTACCTGTTAAATGCCTTAAAAAAGAATACCGGAATTGATAATAAAATAATTCGTGAATTTGTATGTGAAATACTTAATAACCTGGGTAAAACAGGAACTGATACAGATTTCAATGAAATGCTAAAAATAAATATTAATGACCCTGTAGCTTATCCGTATATTGCTTTGGCAATTGCCCGTTTTGGCATGCGTAAGATAAAAAACGATGAAGGTTTCCGTAAACTTGCTGAGATGTTTGAACAGTCTGCTGATTCAACCATACGCAGAAATGTAGTTTATGCTTTCAACCGCGCAGGTGATAAAAATATTCTGCAGGCGTATAATACCGAACTGGTAATAGCAGCTACCTCACCTGACCCGCTTTCCAGAATGTGGGCAATTTCAGCAATAGGCAAACAGCAGGATACATCAAATATTGAATTTCTGCTTGATGTGCTTTCAAAGGAAAATGACTGGCGTGTGAGGGTAAATACGATCAATGCTCTTGGAGCTGTACTGCCTGATCTGAACTCTCCGTTAATTCAAAAACTTACTGATGCTTTGATTGAGCATGCATTAAATGATAACAGCACACATGTATCAATTGTGAGCTGGCAGGTTTTGGGTAAACTGTTTGCAGGAATTGATACAAGAAATCCCTTAACCCGTAAAATACAGCAGGAAATTTTATTTGTATTAACACCCGGTAAAGCAATTGACTGGCAGGTAAAAGCAGAAGCAGTTAGAACATATGCAAAAATATTTAAAGGTGAAGTAAAAGATGACCTTATTGCATTATTTAATCAAACAGATAACTATGATATTAAATCTGCAATTGCTGCTTCATTCGGTTTATTCGATGACCCGATGGTTTACAAAGAGCTCCGCCAGATTATTAGCGATGATGTGATGAAGTATAATGAAATCCACCCGAACAAAGACGGCTCTATGATAGGCTCAAATGACCTGGCAAAGCTATACAGGGGTTTTGTAAGCTCACTTACTGAGCTTGATGACAGAATGGATGATGATAACCGTAATATTATCAGGCTGATATATTCAGAGTTCGCTTCATCAAAGGATGCCCCTTTAACAGATATATGTTTATCTAACCTGCAGGACTCAATGTACCTGCAATACAGGCAGGAAACCTGCCATATAATGACATTCGATTACCAGGGATTTACCCTTCCTAAATATAAAGATGTAATGCTTATGTATATCGAAGCCTGGGGCAATATGAAATATGACGGCGCAAAAGATATTCTTAAAGCAAACCTGAATAACAGCGATTATGATATTGCAAAAGCATCAAGTGATGCATTGTTAAAAATTACCGGCATTGATAATTCCGGCGGAATAACAGCACCAAAATACCGCACAGATTTTGACTGGGAATTTATTGATAAACTTGATGATAAAAAAATCGCTTCGATAAAAACAAACCGTGGAATAGTAACGGTTGAATTAAATTATAAAACAGCACCGTTCACTGTACAGAATTTCGTTAAACTATCTGAAAAAGGTTATTATAGTAATACTATATTTCACCGGGTTGTGCCAAATTTTGTTATTCAGGGCGGCGACCCTACAGGAACAGGTTACGGCGGTCCCGGATATTCGATTCGAAGCGAGCTCTCTTCACTGCCGTTCGATGCATATACAATCGGTATGGCTTCAAGCGGTAAGGATACCGAAGGCAGTCAGTTCTTTATAACCCACTCACCCCAGCCGCATCTGGACGGAAAATATACTATGTTCGGCAAAGTTGTAGATGGTTTTGATGTTGTAGATAAGATTCAGATCGGCGACTACATTGAAAATATAACTTTTTCTGCAGAAAGATGAGCACAATCATAGAAACTGAAAGGCTTAAAATTATTCCGCTTTCTTACGAACAGGCTGAAATGTTCACACACCTTGATAGCCGGCTGGAGGATTCCCTTGGACTTGAACGCGCAGAAAGAGAGCTTACAACTCATTACCGGAATGCTATCCGTAAATATACTCTCCATTGGATAAAAGATGACCCTGAAAATTATCTTTTCTGCACAATCTGGGTTATAGTTGAAAAGGCATCAAATACTGTTGCCGGTGATATTGGTTTTAAACGCAGGGCTGATGTAAACGGTTATGTAGAAATAGGATATTCTACCCAGCCAAAATACCGCTTCCAGGGTTATATAACAGAAGCTATAAATGCAATGACCCAATGGGCTTTTACTCACCAGGAAGTAAATGCAGTAATAGCAGAAACTGCTGCAGATAATGCAGGTTCTATAAAAGCGTTGAAGAATAACGGTTTTGAATTATTTAAATATTCTAAACCGCCTGAACCGTCTGCTTCACCGCATGGATCCAATGAAACCAATATGCTATGGCATATTAAATACAGGGATGAATGAATACAACTGAACAGGTACAGAAGCACTATGAATATCTTCTAGCTGAAATATACAGCTGGATGAGCGGTGATTTTGAAACACGGGTAAACCAAACCAAAGAATTCTTCATCAAACATAATATAACGCCCGCTGCAGAAATTTCTGCTGCTGTGGATCTTGGCTCCGGTCACGGTATTCAGTCAGCCGCTTTAGCGGCTTTGGGATTTAAAGTGACTGCTGTAGATTTTAATGACCGGCTGCTGAATGAGCTTAAAAAAAACTGCCCTCATGTTGTTAACATTATAAATTCTGATATTACCGGTTATGATTTCAGTAATGTATCTCCTGAAGTTGTTGTTTGTATGGGAGATACTATTTCTCACTTGGATTCATTTGAGGATATTAAAAAGCTTACAGGCAGCATTTTCAGAAATTTAAAACCCGGCGGCAAGCTGGTTTTATCTTTCAGGGATCTGACCAATGAATTAAAAGGTACGCAAAGATTTATTAATGTAAAAAGCGATGATTCTAAGATTTTAACGTGTTTTCTGGAATATTTTAATGAATATGTAAATGTTACTGATATACTTCATTATAAAGTTAACGGTAAATTTGTAATGAAGTTAAGCTCTTACCGGAAATTAAAGATATCTGCTGCCGCTATTATTAGTGAGCTTAAATCCAACGGATTTAATAATATTATACAGGAACAAATCAGCGGTATGCACTATATAATATCAGAGAAAACAAAATAAACTATCAACATAACGAAAGGTTAAAAATGAAATATTTACGGTATTCTGCGCTTTTTTTTGCTTTAATTTTTGCTGTAAACATTAATACTATAGCCGATGACCTGAACAAAAAGAAAATGGAACAGGTCACTAAAGAAATCCTTGACCAGATGGTTAAAGGCGATAATGCTTCTGAAAAGCTCAGGAAATATATTTCTGAAGACTGGCTTGAGGGCAAAAGGCTGAATGTTAAAAAATATCTTATCAATAATTATTCCCCCGAAAACTATGAGATAGTTTTTACCGGCGGTGATATCTGCGTAGCAACCATAGGAGGCAAAAGCTGGAAACATTTACTGGTATTTAAATTTACCGAAGAATACGGGAAGTATAAAGTAATCCCTAAAGGAATTTCAGAAGCTTCCAGCGAATACATTGACCCGTGGAATTATGTGAAAGATTATATCTGTTCTTACGATGACAATAATGAAAAATAAATTAAATATATGTAATTAATCATATTTAATTATGATTTTTAAACCTCATTTTTGGATAAAAAATGAGGTTTTTTGTTGCTATATTTGTATTTTATGCCATTAATGAATACAACAGAACAAATATTACCAAAGGTAAAATACACAATTGCCGTATCCAGCGGAAAAGGCGGAGTAGGCAAATCTACAGTAGCTGTTAATCTTGCAGCTGCGCTTATAAAAGAAGGCTATAAAACCGGGTTAATTGATGCCGATATATACGGACCTTCTATACCTACAATGCTTGATGCGGTTAATGAAAGACCAAAGCTTGTAAAGATAAATGATAAGAACAGGCTACTGCCTGTTGTAAGGTACGGAATTAAAATGATGTCAATAGGATTTTTAGTTGATCCCAATGAAGCCGTTGTATGGCGGGGACCAATGGCATCAAGCGCTTTAAAACAGTTTATGGGTGATGTTGAATGGGATGAGCTTGATTTCCTTTTATACGATATGCCTCCCGGTACAGGAGATATTCAGCTTACATTAACGCAGTCTATACCGTTAACCGGAGCAGTAATTGTAACTACTCCACAGGAAATCAGCCTGATTGATGCGCGTAAAGGCGCTAAGATGTTCGAAAAAGTAAATGTACCGGTACTTGGGATAATTGAGAACATGAGCTATTATACTAACAGCGATGGTTCTAAGGAATATATTTTCGGCAAAGGCGGCGGTAAAAAGCTTGCAGATGAGCTGAAAATAAACTTCCTGGGTGAAATTGCTGTAAATACAGCTATAAGATTAGGCGGAGATGAAGGAAAACCTATAGTTTTACGGAACCCTGATTCTGTTGAAGCCGGCCAGTTTACAGAAATTGCAAAGAATATGGCTGAAGATATTATAAACAAAGCTAAGCTGCATCCAAAACTGCCGGTGATTGAGATTTAGATTTCAACGGCAAAAGAGAAGCAGATTTTTTAGCGCTATAAATATTAATATTGATTAGCCACGGGTTTTAACCCGTGGGAAAAAGATATCAATAAAAAACGGCTTTAGCCGTGATTGAATATTCAGGGCTAAAGCCCGGTTTGGGATTGTATTTTTAACCCCGTCATAAATGACGGGGTTAAATAAAGATGAATTTACAACCTGACTTCGAGGTATTTTGCTTCAAAACCAATAAAATCACCAAAAATTCAGTTAACTGAATTTCATAAAATGATTAATGTTTTTTTAATAAAGATTTCTTATTTTTGCACAAGTTAAAGAATAATGTTAGTAACTGAAAAAACAGCCGAAATTGAGGCTAAAATAAATTCAGTTCTTCACCGTATCAGACCATATCTTCAGCTTGACGGGGGGGATGTGATGCTGGATAAAATTTCTGATGAAGGTATTGTTGAATTAAAGCTCCTTGGAGCATGTAATACCTGTCCGCTGAGACCAATGACATTAAGAGCGGGAATTGAAAGAGCTTTAATGCATGAGATCCCTGAAATCAGAAGAATTGAGTGTTTTAACTAACGTTTAAGTAATAATAAGACTGTTATTTAATAAAAGAGTATATTATATTAGAAGATGTTATATTTATTTATAATAATTGTTTTAAGTTACCTGGTTGGATCATTTCCTACTGCGCTTGTATTCGGAAAGCTTTTTAAAGGTGTGGATATAAGACAGCACGGCAGCAAAAACATGGGAAGCACAAATGCATTCCGTGTACTAGGATGGAAAATAGGTATATTGGTTCAGCTGGTTGATATTGCCAAAGGTTTTATTGCAACACTGCTTATTTCCAAATTATTTTTCGGCAGCCTGCCGTTTGAAAACCGTACACCATTCACAGATATCACAATAGTACAGCTTATTGCAGGTATTTCGGCAATTATCGGGCATGTATGGACAGTTTTTGCGGGATTTAAAGGCGGCAAAGGCATCAATACAACTGCGGGAATGCTTCTGAGCCTTGCGCCGGTTGATGCAACAATTGCAATCGGCATGTTTATAGTAGTACTGATGTTTTCAGGTTATGTTTCACTTGGTTCAATTGTTGCAGCATATTCATTCCCAAGCGCAATGTTTATCAGGGAAAATGTTTTCGGGGTGGATATTGACGGTTATCATACGCTTATATATTTCAGCCTGGCAGTATGCATATTTTTAACATACAATCACCGCGCAAACATAAAGAGGCTGCTTTACGGTGAAGAGAACCGGTTTGAAAAATGGTGGAAGGTACGCTGGATACAGATAGAAGCTCCCTTTAAAAGAAAAAGAAAACATAAGGATTTGTAAACCAAAGGCGGGTTTTTTAACCCGCCTTTTTTAGTATATAAACAAAGAGCAGGGGAATTCAGCTCCTCTGCTCTGATATGTGTCAATTCTCATAAGAGAAACCCTTTTTATTAGCCAGGTGTTAAATCGGGTGCATCCGAGTTTTTATTCTCGATAAATAATAATTTTTTCCATCTGAATTACCTTACGACAAACATATTCTCATTAATGACCTGTTTATCAAGCTCTACCCTGTAATTCAGCACACTGCCCGAAAGATTTATTTTAGGCTTCCAGAACACTGTGTGATCCCCCACTTCAAGATGTCCTGCTGTAAGTTCATCAATCTTTAAGCCAAGCAGATTGTAAATTTCAAGGGTAACTTCCCCGGGCTTGTTGATGCTGAATTTTATTTTTGACAATTTGTTAAGATCTTTCAATAAGTTTTATTTATTATAATTCGTTATCTATATATTTTGTTACAAATGTACCATCCTGCTCATAAACATAAACCCAAATAGCTCCGTCTTCGTATACTTTAATATAAATCCTTGAATCAGTGTTTTGTTCGGTTTTTGCAGATTTAAGTTCTGCTGCAAAGGTGTTTATTGCTGCTGCTGAAACTAAGCTAAGGGTTAAAGCCAGGGTTAATAATATCTTTTTCATTTTTTTTGCCTCTTTCTTAGGGGTTTGTTTTATTTTAATAAGTGTTATTATTTTTTAATTTCTTATGATACTAACATAACTTTTAAATTCAGGCTGTGCCACTACAATTTTTGCCTAAAGTTGCTTTTTTTTATCTTTATTTATTATTATTTCAGCGAATTTATGCTCTTTATGCGTTATTTTTTAGTATTTTTAACTATTGACACATAATTTTGAGTTGCTTATATTTACATAGAAATTTTTTTTAAAATGCTTGATTATGCATTCATAGAAGTGCTGGAATCCCTTACCAGAGAAGAAATCCGCTCTCTGAGGAAGTTCATAATTTCGCCATATTTCAATAAAAGTGAAAAA
>LLZO01000272.1 GCA_001567545.1 Candidatus Tepidiaquacellales bacterium OLB5 | reverse complement strand
AAATGTCAAACGGAGAACCAAATCATAAACCGGAAAGCTCCGCTTTCCATGTCAGGTACATACCTGACATTAAAAAACAGAAAAAAAATTATTAAATTGAATAAAAAAAATGGGAATATTAAACAGCTTATTCAAAGGGTTTCACCAGGTAATAAACGGCGGCAAGGATGTATTGGCTCCAGTTGAAGGTATCGGGTTTGAAGACTGGGCGAAAGCTAATGCTCAGATAGCTTCGGGGAAATCAATTGATGAAATTGTAAAGCAGCTTGGCGCTGACCGCCCGCGCTGGGATAGAGCCAATGAAGAGTGGCTTGCGAGAATGAAAAATGATAAAACATTCACGCTTTCGATGAAGTATGCATCAATTTTCAATAACAACGCGGCGGGAAACCTGCCGCAAAAAAAAGATTTTAATGATCAGACCTATCCAATTGAAAAATATGCCGAAGTCATGGTGGCAATGGATTACCTCGGCAGGCAGGGACGTGACGCGCAGGACGTGCTGAAGGATTTCGGGCTGACGGTTGCGGATTATTCCAATTTAAGCAGTTATTACACAAAGAAAATATTTATGAGTCCCATGGGGCTTGGAATGAAATTCCAGAACCTGATGATGGAGTACCGCGCAAAGTATGAGAAGATAATCCGGGATGACGGCACGCATGATGATATACAGTATTAAAAATAATTTGTTAATTTTTTGCTGATTATCTTTTAAAATTCGGCAATTTTTCCTTTAAAAACATTTTCTTATTTTTTTCCGCAAAAAAACAGTCCGCAAGTCTTTTTTAATTGATAAGTAATAATTATTTTGAGCCGTTAATTAAATAAATAAGCTTTAGGGTAAAGCAAAAAATAAAGGAGAACTGTATAATGGGAGCATTATTAGAACCCGTAGAGGGCGTAACACTTGAAGACTGGGCAGCAGCTAATGCAAAAATGACATCGGGCACAACCAAGGAAGAGATCTGCGGACTGCTTGGTATTGACGCCCCAAAATGGGACCGCGTTAATGAAGAGTGGCTTGCAAGAATGAAGAACGATACATCGTTCACCATTTCAACCAAGTATGCAGCTGCATTTAACCAGTCAGCCAGCGGCAATCTTGGCAAAGGCGGAGCCGCTGCAGGGCAGGCTATCAGCTTTGAAAAATATGTGGAAGCAATGGTTGCGCAGGATGTGCTGGGCAAACAGGGCCGCGACGCGCAGGATGTGCTTAAGGATTTCGGCATGACCGTTGCAGATTACAGCAATGTATCCAGCCACTGGTCAGGCAAAATGATGAGCGATTTTTCACTGGCCATGAAAATGCAGACGCTGATGAACGAGTACAAGGCTAAGTATGAAGCCATGAAGCCTGATTCACACAGCGATTTGGAGTTTTAAAAGAAATTGCAGATTACACAAACCGGGTAAGTTAATTAATAAACTCCCGTTATAGATTATCTGAATAATTGGGGATATACTTTTAAATCAACCAAACCCGGTTTGTAAAGATTTCGTCCCCCCTTCAAATGAAGGTCCGAAGGACTCCGTGGGAGGGGGAGTAAATGCTTAAAGACAAAATATATACAGAGAGAACGAAAATCTGCCCCGTTATATGATTTACAATGGGGGTTTAAAAATTAATCCTGTAATGACAGAATTCAGCAAAGAAATTGATGCGGCATTTCAGAAAGCGTGGCATTCAAATAAAGGAGGAGATGCTGCGTGGTATGAATTTATGCAGCACTACGGCGCAGAGCCTTTAAGCGAAGGCTTAAAGGCTGAGCTGTTAAACTCAGAAATGAAAATTTCGCGCGGGGCTTTCCCCATAGAGCTGCGCCGTGTAATGGAAAAAATTATGGCAAAGCATCCCAATGAATCAAAGGATTTTGCAATGGATCAGAAGGTGCTGGAGTATTACCAGAAGATAAAACCGTTCAGCGGGCTTGGCGATATTTTTGCCAATGCTGCCACGGGAACGGCAAAGTACTCACAGGGTCTGCAGAAGGCTAAACATAACACTATCAAATGCAAAAACTGCGGCGCTCCGCGCCTGGAGGAAATGCAGTATGATAACTGTATGTTCTGCGGCAGCGAGCTGTTTGAAAGAGCGTAAGCAGGTGAAAAGTAAAAAGCAAAAGTAAAAAAATATAGCCTTAATTGAAATTACCCGGCATCAACGGCGGGACATCCCGGGAAACTGAAATAAAGATTGTTATTACCACCCCTCGATAAACTTCCTTGCGGAAGTTTATCTCTGCCCCTCCTTAGGAAAGGTCCAAAGGACTCCGTGGGAGAGGGGAACAAAAAAATTCTAATAATTTAATTGCAGTTAAGGGCTTTACTCAATGAGACCCTTCACTGCGTTCAGGGTAAAAAATTATGTCAGACTCATCACCGGCAGTACAGGAGCTTGTTACAAGATGGAACGGTTTCCTGAAAAAAATAGAAGCGCGTTATTATGAAGTACTTCAGCAGACAGAAGCTCCGCTTGATAATGTTATAGCAAACCTGCAGTATGATACCATTATTATTCATAATATCTGCAACGGTTTAAAGAACCAGACTGTAACCCAGCTTTCCGAAAAAGCTGACCAGGCGGGCAGCAAGTTCGAAAAGGAAATGCGCGCAGCCGGGGCTTCAAGCGGACTGGTTTATCAAGAACGCGGCAAAACACACGTGCTTAAGAACTGGATGGATGTGGATTACCTTAAGTTTGAGAATAAGCTGTTTGCGCGCGCTGCAAAGAAGATACTTGAGAATGTAAAATCTCACATAGATGAAAAAAAGCTTCACCGCTGCACGCAGTGCGCAGCTGATCTTAAAATAAATGTATTTTCATTTATGGCGGTAAATATAAAGTGTGAAAGCTGCGGTTCCGTAAACACTTACCAGCCCGATGACAGGGTGAGAGCGCTGGAGCATTACGTGATCGTTCCGCTGGCAGAAGAGTGCGCATTCGAAGAAAAGCTGAAGGCGCGCACCGATAAAGGCGCAATGAAGGAATATTACAAAAAATATTACGGGTATCTTATACAGAATATCCCCGATAAAGCGAAGTATTACGAGCGCGACCTGCATGAAAGGCTTACTAATCCCATGTTCACAAATTTT
>LLZO01000271.1 GCA_001567545.1 Candidatus Tepidiaquacellales bacterium OLB5 | reverse complement strand
TTTATCAATAAAATTTATCGTTAAATTAAATATTAGTTGAAATAATCGGTTCTTTAAAGTAATTTCCTGTTTTAATTTCTAAACCTTTCTATAACAGAATGCATCAAATAACAGCTATACTTTATATATTTTATCCTCCCGCCCGTTTAAAGCTTTTTCAGCTTTTTATGACAGATTTTAATGTTTAATATATCGTTTTGTTTTGCAATATTTGAGATATTCAACAATTTACAAATGCATTCATATTAACAGGAGCATTTTAACATGAAAAACAAAGCTTTTATTGCTGCGCTTGTTGTAATTCTTATTTCTGCTTTTTTTATTTCCTGCGGTAAGTCCACTAAACCCAAAAAACAAATAGATACAAAACCGGTTTCAGTTAAAAAATTCGATACTCCTCCCGGAGCCGATCCTTCGGTAACTGCCGAGCAGGGCGGTGAAGGTTTTAAAGGTGAAGGATGGGAAACTGCCGTTAATTATAATATTGCCGGTGACTCCAATGCCATCAAAGGCGGTACATTCACCATGCGTATCCCTGATTTCCCCAACACTTTAAGGAACATGGGCAAGGATGCCAACTCATATGTTAATAACCTGATGGAATTCGGGTTAATGTATGAAGGACTGCTGGGACAGGATCCCGTTACTGAAGAATGGATACCCGGTCTTGCTACACACTGGAAAATATCTGATGATAAAAAACAGTTCTGGTTCAGGATAAATCCAAACGCCCGCTGGGCAGATGGTAAGCCTGTTGTTGCTGAAGATGTTGTTGCTTCATGGAAAATGCTGGTTGACCCGGGCATTCTTGAAGCATACTCTAACATACTTTACGGAACTTATGAACAGCCTGTTGCTGAAAGCAAATATATAGTATCAGTTAAAACCAAGGAGCTTAACTGGAGGCAGTTCCTCTATTTTGCAGGCTCAATGAGAGTGCTGCCCGCGCATTACATCGGCGGCATTAGCGGCAAAGAATACCTCGAAAAATTCCAGTTCGATGCTATTCCCGGTTCAGGCCCGTATATATTATTAAAAGAAGATATCAATAAAGGCCAGTCAGTTACCTTCCGCAGAAGAAGCGATTACTGGGCTGAAAAAGAAAGATTCAATACAGGCACAAATAATTTTGATGCAATTAAGCTTGAAGTTATTACAGATGAATCACTGGCATTCGAAAAATTCAAAAAAGGCGATATTGATGTTTATTCTGTTAACCGCGCACAGTGGTGGGCAGAGCGGTTTGATTTTGATGAGTTCAAGCGCGGTTTGGTAGCGCGCTACCGTGTGTTTAACGAAAATCCAAACGGTGTGCAGGGCCTTGTTTTCAATATGCGCAAACCACCGTTTGATGATATAAAAGTTCGCAAGGCTGTTACTTATTTGTGGGATCGTGTTAAGTTCAATGAAAAATTATTCTTCAAACAATATGAGATGGAATATTCATATTTCCCCGGCTCTGTTTATGAAAATCCGAACAACCCGAAAATTGGCTTCAGTTTGGATTCAGCCAGGATGCTTCTGGAAGAAGCCGGCTGGAAGGAAAAAAATTCCGAAGGTTACCTGGTGAAGAACGGAAAAGTGTTTGAGCTTGACCTGCCGTTCGATGGCGGTCCGGGACAGGAACGTTATTTAACAATATTCCAGGAAGACCTGAAAAAAGCAGGTATTAAGCTTAATCTGAAGCAGATTGACGGTTCAACCAGGTTCCAGCTTGGCAATGAAAGGAACTTCACAATCATGGTTACTGCATGGACAGGCTTAAGGATCCCTAATCCTGAAAGCTCGCTGAAATCCAATACCGCCGATGCGCCTAATACAACAAACTGGCCCGGAATTAAAGATGCCAGAATAGATGAATTATGCGATCTTTACAATATTACTTTCGATAAAAAAGAAAGAATAAAAATTGTTAGGGAGATCGATGGAATTGCCTGCAACTACTTCGGTTATGGCTTCGGCTGGTATGCACCTTTCCAAAGAATTGCATTCCACAACAAATTCAGCTATCCTGAATGGATTCTCCCAAGGACCAATGATTACCTGTTTACATGTGTATTATGGTATTACGACCCTGAAAAAGCTGCAGAGTATGATGCAGTAAAAGCTGACCCGAATAAAAAAATTGAAGTAAAACCGGAAGACCAGAAATACTGGTTAAAAGTAAAAGAACAGGAAGAAGCATCAGGAAAGTAATTTAAGTACTCAGCAGCTTCTGCTTAAAAAAGCAGAAGCTGCTTTTTTATAATACCATAATAATATATGACAGCGTATTTTATAAGACGATTTTTACTCATAATTCCTACATTCTTAGGTATAACATTAATCACATTTTTTATCCTCCAGATAGTTCCCGGGGGACCGCTTGAGCGCGAGCTTTTAAAGCTGCGCATGGGCGGGCAGATGCAGGGCGGCGAGGTTGGTCCTTCAGGAAATAACTTAAGCGGCGGAATCGAAATACCTGAATCTGCTCTGCAGGAAATGAAAAAGTTCTACGGTTTTGACCTGCCGATACATGAAAGATATTTAAGATGGCTGGGCAATATGCTCACCTTAGACCTCGGGAAATCATATGTATATGCAGAGCCTGTGTGGGATGTGATCATCTCGCGGTTCCCGGTATCCATCTATTTCGGGCTGATTGGATTTATACTAACATACCTTATTTGTATTCCGCTCGGTGTTATGAAAGCTGTTAAGAACGGCGGAAAATTTGACCTGGTATCTTCTGTACTTGTGTTTATGGGATATTCTATCCCCGGCTGGGCTTTCGGTACAATAATGCTTGTCATATTCGGCGGCGGCACCTTTGGGATGTATTCCCCCTCGGCGGCTTCCGTTCAGAAGATTTTGAGTACCTCACGTTTTGGGGACAGATAACAGACCAGGTACAGCATACTATCCTGCCTGTTGCATCATACCTTGTGGGAAGCTTTGCTACATTAACTATCCTTACAAAAAACTCTGTTATAGAAAATTTAAGCCAGGACTACATAAGAACTGCGTTCTCCAAAGGACTTTCTGAAAAGCGCGTAATTTTTAAACATGCTTTGCGCAATTCGCTTATACCTATTGCAACCGGGCTGGGACATTTCCTTTCACTGGTGCTTGCAGGCAGCTTTCTTATAGAAACCGTTTTTAATATCAATGGTATGGGGCTTCTTGGCTTCAAATCGATCGAACAAAGAGATTACCCCGTTACAATGGGTATCCTGGTGCTTTCATCATTTTTACTGCTGATAGGTAATATTATCTCTGATATGCTTTATGCAATATTCGATCCCAGGATAAGGTTTAAATAATTTATAACAACTGCTGAATAATTTTATAACAGATATTTACTAAATGACCAAGGATAAAAACAAAGATAAAGTATCAATATCTATATTCAGAAAACGCTGGCGCAAGTTTAAAACGCTTAAACGCGGCTATTATGCTTTTCTTGTGCTTGTTGTACTGTACGGAATTTCATTTATACTCCCCCTGTTTATCAACCATACTGCCATAATGGTAAAGTATAACGGAAGCTATTACTTCCCGATGTTCAAAAGCGGAATTTATGAATCCTCATTTTTCGGGCAGGAAGGTTTCGGCGAGGCTAATTACCGCAGGCTGAAAGAAGCTTTCAGCAATGCCGAAGGTGATAACTGGGTATTAATGCCGTTATATCCGTTCAGTCCCAACGAAAACCTTCTGGATGAAACAGAAGGCTCACCTCCGCACCCGCCTTCAGGGAAGCACTGGTTCGGCACGGATGACAGGGCGCGTGATGTATTTGCAAGAACTCTGTATGGCTTTAATATTTCAATTTCATTTGCGCTGGTTGTTACTTTTTTTGCATACCTGATAGGTGTAAGCATTGGCTCAATACTCGGATTTTTCGGCGGAAAAGTGGATATTTTCGGTCAGCGCATTATCGAAATATGGAGCACACTTCCCTTTTTATATGTAATGATAATTGTAAGCTCCATACTTCAGCCTAATTTTATACTGCTGGTGTTTATTTTAACTGCATTCAGCTGGATGGGTATTACATATTATGTGCGCGGAGAGTTTTACCGGGAAAAAGCGCGCGATTATGTTTCTGCCGCAGTTTCACTGGGAGCTAAGAACAAAACTATAATTTTTAAGCATATACTGCCTAATTCATTAACACCAATAATATCATTTGCGCCTTTTGCAATTGTTGCGGATATCAGCGCGCTGGTATCACTTGATTTTCTTGGATTCGGCCTGCCCCCGCCGACACCAAGCTGGGGACAGCTTGTAAGGCAGGGTATGACAAATATCGAGCACTGGTGGCTTGTTGCCGTGCCGCTTGCTGCTATGTTCTTAACACTGATAGCAATCGTATTTATCGGCGAGGCTATTCGCGAAGCATTTGACCCGAAAGTTTATTCAAGGATGAGGTAATGATATGAAAAAGAAACTTGTTGAAGTAAAAAAATTTAAGGACATACTTTTTTATCGAAGCTACCGATAAGCAGCTCAGCGAAGATGCTTCCTATAAGCAGGAAGAATACCTGAAAAAATTCTACGAAGAGGATAAAAAGCTTAAAGGTAAGTTCCCTGCAAAAGCAGTAGAAGATGTATCCTTTGATATTCATGAAGGCGAAGTGCTGGGTATAGTTGGCGAGTCCGGTTCCGGTAAATCAGTTACTGCTTATTCTATTACCAGGCTTGTGCCTGACCTCCGGGTAAGATAGTTTACGGCGAAGTGCTTTTCCGCGGTGTTGACCTGCTTAAGCTTTCCTATGAAGAAATGAAGAAGTACCGCGGCTTTGAAATTGCAATGATATTCCAGGAACCGATGACATCACTTAACCCGGTTATGAAAATAGGCGACCAGATAACCGAGGTTATTTTAACTCATGAAAAAATTGATAAATCGGCAGCAGAAAAAACCGCAATAGAAATGCTTGAAGCTGTTGGCATTCCGGATGCTGAAAAGCGAATGAAGGATTACCCGCACCAGTTTTCCGGCGGTATGCGCCAGCGCGTTATGATTGCAATGGCACTGGCTTGCAACCCTTCCCTGCTGATTGCTGATGAACCCACTACAGCGCTTGATGTAACTATACAGGCGCAGATACTTGAGCTGATGATAAATATCAAGAAAAAACGTGAAGATGCAGCAATTATTCTGATAACCCACAATCTTGGTATTGTTGCTGAAATGTGCGACAGGGTCATTGTAATGTACGGCGGAAAGATACAGGAAGTAGGCGATGTGTTCAGTATATTCAAAGATCCCAAACATCCGTATACAAGGGGACTCCTGCAGTCACTGCCTGATCCGTATAACGATTCACAGGGCGAGCTTAAAGCTATTCCCGGAATTATCCCGCATATACTGGAGCTTCCCAAAGGATGCAAGTTCTGCACACGCTGTATTGAAGTGATGGATATTTGCTGGGAAACCGAGCCGGAGCTGCTTGAAATTGCTCCGGGCAGATCTGTACGCTGTCATTTGATTTCAATGCCGCAGAATGCGGGTAAAAATTGAATAAAGTTTAATACTGAATGAATAAAGAAAATATATTAGAAGTAAAGGACCTGCGGGTTAAATTTCCCGTTACAGGCGGAGTATTCCTTGGGAAAGTAGCCGAGGTTAAGGCCGTAGATGGTGTTAGCTTTGAAATTAAACGCGGTGAAACTCTGGGGCTTGTAGGTGAATCAGGCTGCGGAAAATCAACCGTAGGTAAAGCTATCATCAATATTCTTAAATTCTCTTCTCCGGATGTTGATATCACAGGTGAAGTTTGGCTGAAAACCGAAGAAGGCGAAGTTGAGCTTTTAAAGCTTTCCAGGACAGATATCCGCAAATACAGGGCACTTATCCAGATGATATTCCAGGACCCGTATTCTTCGCTGAATGCAAGGCTGACCGTTGGCCAGATCATAGAAGAACCAATGCTCTACCATACTAATATGGAAAAGAAAGAGCGTTTGGAAAGGATCAGCTGGCTGCTGGAAAAAGTAGGGCTGCAGGCTGAGCAGTCAAAACGTTACCCGCATGAATTTTCAGGCGGGCAGCGGCAAAGGATTGGTATAGCACGCTCGCTTGCTACCAACCCAAAGCTTATTATTGCAGATGAACCGGTTTCTGCGCTTGATGTATCTATCCAGGCACAGGTAATTAACCTGATGCAGGAACTGCAGAAGGAATTTGACCTTAGCTTACTGTTCATAGCTCACGATCTTTCTGTTGTTGAGCATATCAGCTCCAGAATTGCAGTAATGTATCTTGGAAATATTGTTGAAGTTGGTGAAGGCAGGAATGTTTATCACCACCCTGTACATCCGTACAGCAAGGCTCTGCTTTCAGCAGTGCCGCTGCCGAATCCTGATTTCAGGGATAAGGAAAGAATAATTTTAAAGGGCGATGTACCAACACCGCTCAGAAAACCCAGCGGCTGCGGGTTCAGAACACGCTGCCCTATTGCCCAGCCATCATGCGCTGATGCTGTTCCGCCTCTGGAAGAAAAGAAACCCGGTCACCTTGCTGCCTGCCCGTTCGTAAGCTGATTTTTGTTATTTAAAGTTTTTCCAGTCATCCGATGACTATAAGTCATCGGATGACTTTTTTTTTGGAGTGCATCAACTGAATTATTCTGGAGTGCATCAACTGTGTTGATGCAGCTTTCAAGCAGTCAATTCTCTCCAGAATTTCTTATGCTCACTGTTACTTCTCAAACGAATCCATTTATTTTCAGGTAACTCGCGGCTATTAATATGGCTTTTATACTTTTCATTTTTGATCTTAAAAGTTCTTGATGCAAAAAGTATAATTGAACCCTTTGAAAACAATTTTCCAATAGTTTCCCTGTTATTATGCCATAGTGGTTTTTGTGTGAAAATTCTGTATAAGGATCGTTTAGTTACTCTGAACAGCACTGTTAAATATGGAACATCCAGCCAGATTATTGTATCAGCCCTTCCAATAGTAAGATCCTGAATACGTGAATAATTTCCGTCTATTATCCAGCTATCAAGCAGGGTTATTTTTTCAATCTCAGCCCTGAAAACAGCCCTGTCTGTTTCCTGCCAGTCCGGTTTCCAGTATATATTATCCAGTTCGTAATGCGTTTTGTTTAGCTTACGGGAAAGCTTATCTGCAAAGGTTGTTTTTCCGCTGCCGTTAGCACCTACAACTAATATTTTTCTTCCTAAATTCAATTAGTTTTACAGTCAACCGATGACTTGCGAAGCAATTTCACTTATAGCCAACAATTGACTAATTGATTTTTAACTTTACACATTTAACGATTCACGTTTGATATTTCACGTTTCACGTTTAATCACTATCGGTTCTTCTATCAGCTCAGGCTTTGAGCCGTCTTCGGGTATAATGAATGAATTATCATTCTCACCGCTTTTTCTGAACCGCCATTTACGTGCTGCTTTTTGTATTTTTACCGGGTAGATTGTAAGTGTTCCTTCTTTATCAATATGCAGCCTTAGAAAGTTCTTATAATCCATGCACCTGAGTGCAGAAAATGCTTCATTATCGTGCCTGTCAAAGAAATTCATGGAAACAGTCAAATAGATCCCCATATTAAATGCTCCAAAGAACCAGCCCAGTCCGAAAATAATTATTGGTATAAATGTAAAACCTGTTATCAGGTTTTCATTGAATACAGTGTTATTAATATAGGTTGCAAATAATCCGATATAAGCAATGCTTACAAGGTTCATAAAGAAATGTACAAGCCCACCTATCCACTTATATAGCTTTGAATGAGTATCATTAAAAAACACAAATCCGGCAGCTACAGCGCCAAGCCATAAAGCTGCAACCGGATTAATATAAAATGCTTTGATTGTCTGTCCAAGGAATTCCCTTAAATTATGAGCAAAATTAAAATGAAATGTTGAGCTTATTATCCAGATCGTTATTAAATATAATGCACCGGTTAAGAATCCAAACCCTGGATTCATAAAAGGAAACAGAATATTTTTCCATCCCAGCTTTTTAGAAGTTTTCTCATCAGGGTAGCTTTTCTTCAGCTTAAATTCCCGTGGTTTTTGTTCAGGCAGCTGCAGCTCTTCGGTCAATAAACTGAAATCAGCCCCATGAGTGGGGTGAAGAAAAGACCCGCCGCCTCCGGCTGTTATTTTCTGAGTTTTGCTTTCTTTACCTGTTACTTCTTCATGCCTGCGGTAATGATGAAGGTCGCCTGTCAAATATACTTTTACTTCAGCTCCCCTTGGTTTTAAAATTTCTTCCTGCAGAAAGATAAGGTCGCTTTCATCATACTGCTCACCGTATTTTTTATATTTATGGGCATAGATCCAGACAGGTTCAGAAATACACAGAATTACTTTATCACCTTCCTTCATATGCCCGTCAGCAATTGCGCGGAAATAATCAAGCTGTGCTGTATCTATATTTGAATGAAGCTGCCCGTCGCTTCCCAGCAGCCACCAGTTCTGCGGCAGCTTCAATGCAAAATAACTGCGTTTTTGGCGGGAGTACCACCCTGCAAACTTTCTTGAACCAAGGTCACTGCAGAAAAGCCTTGTAAAAGCCTCCAGCCCGTCATACCAGTCATGATTGCCGGGCAATGCAAATATATGAGGGGGGTCTGCGGGTTTATCATCACCAAAAGCCTGTTCAAATGGCGTTATAAGTCTTTCCCTGTAAGCTTTTTTGGAAGGAGCAGGGTAAACTTCATCACCGCCGAAAACCAGGACTTCTCCTCTATTTGTCCGGTATGAATTTTTTCCGTCACTTAAATTCAATTCAGGCTTGGAAGCATAATAAGCAACTGAATAAGTAGGGTCCCAGCCGTCTGCGGTATCTGCAATAAAATCCAGCCACAGCTCCTGTCTTTTAGAGTTTTCATCCGGGACAATTTTACCGTTTACAATTTTATGATGGCGGGTATAATTGTAAAATTCTTTTTCGCTTGAAGCAAGCGCAAGCATCAGCCTTCGGTCTGACTGCTCCCCGATGATTGTTGATATAATTGATTTATAAGCAGTTCCGGCAAGCTGTTTTAAATTAAACCAGCTTACCGGAGGCAGCATTTTAATATTACCTATTTTATTGAACATTATTGATATCTATCCCGCGAAAGCAGGGATCTCCGGTTATAATTTAATACTGTACATAAGGGTATAAAGCTATTTCATTTCAATTTACTGATGATCAGTTAAAATATTATTTCTGTTTCTTTCTTACTATCATTACAAATTCGCTGCCTCCGCCATCAAGATGCTGGTAAAAGAATTCATCCACCATTGCACGGGCAATGAATACTCCCCTCCCGTGAAGGTCAAGTATATTTTCCATATCGGTCGGGTCAGGAAGTTTATCTATTTCAAAACCTTCACCTTCATCCATCAATACTATTTTCATCTCATTTTCGTCATGTTCAGCATATATCTTAACTTTTTTAAAAATATTTTCCTTGTTGCCGTGAACTATTGCATTCATTGCAACCTCAGTTACAGCAATCATCATTTTATTGTATTCTTCTTCAGGCAGCCCGAATTCCTTGTTGATATTCAGCATAAGGTTTTCCACCTCACGGATATTCCTGCGTTCAGAGCTTATTTCAAGAAAATATTTTTTCAATATTGTTTATTTATTCCCCATTACAAAGGGGAATAATGTGTTATAATTTTTTTTTAAATTCATATTGTTCGAAGATTTTTGCTTTACATCGATCCCTGCGGCGGTTAATTTTTCCGCCTGAAGTTATTCTCTTCTCCTTTTTTGGGGAGTTTATAACATTTTAAAAATTCCAGCTTGCGTTAAGGTATATATTTCCGTTATCGCTTCCCGGCGTACCGTCTCCGTAACTGTAATAATCATAACTGCCCAGTAATTCAATTATACTGTTCCTTTTCCACTCAGCCCTCAGCTTAAAGAACGGTCCCATAGTACGGACATAATTATCAAATTGCCGCTCGCCGTTAACATAATTATACCTTCTTTGTTCAAACCACCTGTAACCGCCTGATAAAGTTATAAATTTATTAAAAAAATAATTTAATTCAGAATTAATAATTTTATCCTCAAAATAATTCACCGGGCGCTGGGTAAAGGCGTTCCAGTTTAGCTCACCGCGCTCATAAAATTTAATTTCTCCGAAAACATCTGTCCCCAGATGTTTTGTGAACTTTATTATTAAAGAATCCTTTAGATTAAGCTGCCTGAAAGAATAGCTCTTTACGGTTGATATAATATCCTGGAAATCATAAACAGTATAATTGGCCAGCACGCTGAAAGTGCCAATATTCCTGAAATTTTCCGAAGGTTCAAAATAACTTTTGCTTGTAAATCTAATTACACGGTTCCAGTTATTATTCGAGCTTTTCTGCGAAAAAATGTATACGGTATGGTATAAATTCAGGTCCACAGATGTAACTAGTATTAAATT
>LLZO01000270.1 GCA_001567545.1 Candidatus Tepidiaquacellales bacterium OLB5 | reverse complement strand
TCATTAAGCCGGACTGAACGGGATTCCGGGGGTTTTGGGCATACCGGGAAATAAAATTTGAACGATAGCACAGGAAATACATATAAGATTTACGAAATTATTATTTCAATAACAGCTCTTGTGCTGTTCGGGGTGCTGTTTACCGTAACAGAGCTTTTCCACAATCCTTTTATAGTTTTTGGGGTTATCCTTTTTGTATTAATACCCTTCAGGAAAAGCAAACTTATCAAGATAATAATATCATTATCCTCAATTATTTTCTCTTTGTGGTTTATTCATTCTATTTCCAGCCTGCTTGCTCCGTTTATCGCAGCGCTAATTATATCATATGCGCTAAATCCTCTGGTAGAAAAGATATCTGAAGGTAAATTATTCGGGAAAAAGATAAGCAGAACTATTGCAAGCGCAATAATACTTGTTGTTTTCCTGATGATCTCAGCTGCAGCAATTCTGCTGCTTGCGCCTCCTATAGCTGCGCAGTTTACAGAGCTGATTAAATCATTACCCGGCGCATTAAATGACCTGCAGTCATGGATAAACTTTATCCTGATACCTAAACTTAACAGTTACGGCATACCAACTGCAGATATTCAAAGCAAATTATCACATGAGCTGCCTGCAAAGCTTGAAAACATGCTGAATACTTTATTAAGCGGGCTCTCCGGATTGTTTTCAGGCATTTCTGTAGTATTAACACAGGTAGTTAACCTGATACTTATCCCCTTCCTGACATTTTACATAATGAAGGATTTCGATAACCTGAAAACTCTTGTCAGAGACCTGTTCCCGCCAAAAAGCAGGGATAAAGTTTCAGAGTATTACCAGAAAATCGATAACCTGCTTGGAAGCTTTATAAGGGGACAATTGATAGTATCTGTAATTCACGGTATAATAGTTTATATATTTTTATCAATACTGGGGGTTAAGTTTGCAGTTTTCCTTGGCGCAATCGGTATTGTTCTGAATATCATACCTTATTTTGGGCTGCTGGTTGAAATCACTCTTGCAGTAATAGTATCACTTTTCAGCGGTGACCCCGGTTTTCAGATACCGCTTGTTATACTTCTATACCTCGCATTAAATTTACTGGAAACCTCGTTTATAATTCCAAAAATTGTAGGTAACCGGATTGGACTGCACCCGGCTTTGCTTATACTTTCATTATTTGTATTTTCTTATTTCTTTGGATTTATTGGGATGCTTATCGCCCTGCCAACAATGTCAATAATTATAATGTTATTCAAAGAATGGCTGGCATCCAGGGATGAAAAAGAAACGGAAGAGAAGTAACAATATTCTCCGGAATTAAAACCCTGTCAAAATTTTATTAGCTGCATTGTTTAAGCTTTGGAATAAATATCCGTTTGGATCAGTATCTGCTTTTCTCTTAAGTTCATTTTTGGCAGCATCAGGATTCTGTTTAATATTATTTTCAAACTCAGCTTTATTGAATAAAGCTGTATATGGGTCAATTACTTTATATTCATACCTGTTTATAACATCAGCAAACTTAGGGATATCCTTAACAAAAAGCATGGATTTATCATCCCAAAATACAAGCTTCCAGCTCTTATTGGTGCTGAAATAATTCGTCACCAGCCTTTTTAGGTCATTGGGTCTCCTTATCAGGTCAGGGTCAAGGTAAAGAACATAATCCACTCCCCTTTCCTCAAGTTTTTTCTCAAACCCGGGAGCCATAACCATCATTGCATTATATTCATTATAAATTTCATCATTCAGGTTTCTGCTGTCTATGTAGTTTTTTTCACCGGGAAAGTTCCACACAAGGTAGCCGCCGGTACCAAAATGGTTGAACGGAGTGCCGCTGATACCTGCTTCTTTTTTGAAATCGAACATCTGAACAGGGATAAAATCACTGTTTATACCCCACCCGTATATCCTGTAATACTGTATCTTTTCATAAATTGCGTTTGAAGGAAGCTGAGATATGATATAAACAAATATTATTCCCAAAACCCCTTTCAGAACATTGCCATTTAATGAATTATTAAAACCGGCTGAACGGATATTTGAGAATATATATGAAATGCTGATTACGATAAATACCAACATTATCATTTCATAGTCAACAGTAAACCTTATTGCGCGTACAGAATAAACTGCAAATGATAAAAACATTAATGCAAACAGCAGGTCTCTTTTTTTAAAGGCATAATAAAGGACCAGTATTCCCGAAAACAGGAATATTTTATAAAATGTTACTATAAATCCAAAATCCAGCTTCGATGAAAACGGGTTCTGCCATTCATTAACGCTTTCAAGCATTTTCATCTTGGTGTGTTCATATGCATAAATGTATGTGCTTAAACCATGCGGATTTACAAGCAGCATAGCTGCAGAAATAACCGAAATTATCCAAAGATTTCTGAGTTGAAGCTTAGTTAACGGTTTAACTTCAGAATTTGAAAATGCACCGTGTTTATAAAATATTATCGTTTCGGTAATTGTAAATATAAATAATATTAATCCCCCTGCAAGTACCCCCATATGAGAATTTGCCCATAAAAGGAATATCACCGGAACAGCATACAGGTATTTAGAATATTTTTCCCTATTTATATACCTGTATGAAAGCAGTATATAAAGCAGAAGAACAAAGAATATATAAGTTAAAATATGGGGACGGGGCGAAAGCCTGTCCATAATTGAAGCCAGAAGGAAAAACAGGGCAGCAATTGATAAAAATGAATTAATTTTAAATTTTCTGAGAAGCAGGTAAAGGACAAGGAAAATAAAACAGAATGCCAGCGACCTGAACACCAGGATAGCATTATATCCCCCGATATTATACAAACCGTAAGTTAATATATCCCATCCCCACTCAAAGGGTATCCATTCAGTTCCCGAAGTTATATGTCCGAATACATCTTTATCTGGCACTACTTTATTTTCAACAATGTACCTGCCGGTAGCTAAATGCCAGAAAAGGTCATCATCACCGGATATTTTATATGAAGAAGCCATAAATACAAGAACAAGGAACAAACCAAGCAGCCCCCATGATGCATATATATTTTCTTCAGCTATTTTTACAGCCTGCTTTTTGTTCTGTTTTACATTTTTATCTTTTTGTTTAGCCATAACTGCTCAGCATTTAATTTGTTTTCCCGTTCAGTTTCCTTTAAAAACCGGTTTTCTTTTTTCCAGGAATGAATTCACGCCTTCCCTGTAGTCATTTGATCTGCCGGCTATATCCTGGAATTCAGCTTCTTTGTTCAACACTTCATCAAGGCTCAGGTTATATGAATTATTGATAAGCTCTTTGATCAATCCAAGTGCTTTAGTAGGCATTTTTGCAAATTTTTTGGAATATTTATCAAGCGCTGCTTTTAATACTTCAGGGGATTGAACGCATACATTAACAATACCAAGCCTTTTGGCATCTGCTCCTGTTAACCTTTCGCCTGTTGCGCACATCTGGTAAGCTTTGGTAAGCCCTGTAATGCGCGGAAGCGTAAACGAAGAACCTGAATCAGGTACAAGCCCTATATTAATGAATACCTCGATAAGCTGGGCTGATTCAACAGCAATCCTGAAATCACATGCCAGTGCCAGCGATAGACCAGCACCTGCTGCTACCCCGTTTATCCCGCAAATAACGGGTTTTGGCAGGCTCATTATCTGCCTTATCAGCGGGTTATACTTCTTTTCAATGGCTTCCTTAAAAGTCTTTTTTTCTTCTTCAAAGTCCTTCAGGTCCTGCCCTGAGCAGAATCCTTTGCCTGCACCGGTAATTACAACACACCTTACATCATCACATTCGGCTTCTTTAAAAGCCTGCTGCAGATCAAGCAGCATTTTTGTGTTAAATGCATTAAGTGAATCAGGGCGGTTAAGCGTAATTTTTAATATACCGCTGTTCAGCTCTTTTATTATTTCGCTCATATTCAGATTAATAATATTCATAGTTAAATTTATAAATATAAAGAAGTTTACCTTCCGGTGAAAAATACTCTTCTGATATTCTGTTCCCGTTCTTATCATATTTTATAAGAATATCAGATTCAATGGTTATATCACCTGAAACTTCTGATTTTTTAATTCTCACTCCGTTGTTATCATAAATATACTTCCTGTTAATATAATAATTACTCCCTGTGATCTCATATGCAGATTCAGGCTTGCCATCAGCAGTATAGGTAAATGTTTCTGTCTTAAATTCACCTGATGTTCCGATGGTTTTTTTCTCCAGTATCCTGTATTCTTTATCGTATGTATAGTTATATTTGGTTTCTATCGGTTTATCACTGCCCGGTATGCATTTATTTCTTTCTGTAACTTTAACCAGATTGTTATAGCTGTCATACACGTAAGTTTCGGTAATTTTGCAGTCATTAACAGCATCCTTCAATACAGATTCTATCAATCTTGAAAGATCATCATATTCATATTCATACGTTGCAACCAGCTTGTTCATTATAAATAGTTTTTCTTCTGTTATATTGTAAAATTCATCAAATTTAAAATTATATTTTTTGGGATTTTCAGAAGACGAATCGATTTTTTCAAAAAGGAGCTTAAAATTGTTATATTTATAATAGTTTTTCCTTGTTAAATATTTACCTGTTTTCCCGAACGAAGTATCAATTTTGTACATTTCACTTAGGATATAACCGTCAATATCATACTCTGTTGCCCTTATTGTATCAATTTTTGAACCGTTAATTAATATTTCAACTGCAGACCTGATTTTCGCCTTTTTTACAGCAGAAGCATTATCGTTAAGCTTTATATATGTTTTTATTGCCCGCGGATACTCTGCCTGCGCATAATAAACCCGGCAATTCAGCATTATAAAAAGTACAGGTAATATTTTAAAATATCCCTTAATAAATGTGAATTTAATTTGTGGAAAGTGCAATCTAACAACAAAAAATCAAAAAAAATATGAATTTTCTAAACATTTATTAATTGGATAATTTATACTAACTTTGGCATATGAACACACCAAATGCTATTAAAAA
>LLZO01000269.1 GCA_001567545.1 Candidatus Tepidiaquacellales bacterium OLB5 | reverse complement strand
CTTTGGCTCCTTCATACTTTATTTCAAGATGAAGCTTTCCTCGTGTTCCGAATGAAAGGTAGTCTGTTATCAGCTTGGAGGTTTCCATCAGTATCCCTGATGTTCTGCCTTCGTATTCTTCATCCTGCCCGTAAGTTCTGCCGTCTTCAGCCTTGTACTTTTCGGTTTTAGCGTCGATATCCACCTGTGACTCGAACAGCAGGCCGCAGTTAAGCGCGTTTACTCCGTTTACAATAGATGGCGGTACAGCCAGGTTCTCATCCAGCTCAATTAACAGAAGCATGTTGCCGCCTTTATCTCTTAATGCTCTTGACATATTATTTTAGTTTATAGTTGACAGTTGATAATTGATTGTTAATTGTTTATTGTGTTTCATTAATTATTTGAAGCTCAAATTCCAGAACCGGAGTTAAATATTCTCCTCCTTTGTAAGATTTATTTAATCCGGTAATGCTGATATTATAAATATTGGCAATTGTAAAGCTGTTTTCGGTGTATTCAAGTCCGGAATCTGAGTCATCATTCAAAAGCCTGGTGAGCTCATAAAGTTTTTCATCAATAAGCTTCCTGTAGTTTTCATTCAGCTTTTTATAAAGCCTGAAACAGAATTCAACTGTAATCAAAGCTTTTATGGTTTTGGATTCATCATCATTCAATCTGAACTCTTTCAGCTTCAGCAGGTATGAATTATCTTTCAAAGCCGCAGGTGCTGAATCAGTTTCGAAGTTCAGGTCACGTTTTTGCAGCTTTTCGTTTTCTGCCAGAGAGCTGTTAAGCAGGTTGATTTTCCCGGCGAACCAGTTATTTGAAATTTGGAATATCATTTTTATTGTTTATTTATTTTAATATTCTGACAGTCGAAGTTTTTTGGTATTCATTTCTGTTCAGCGCGCCGTCTGAATCATTATCCTGCCATATCCTTATTTTACCCAGAAGCTCTTCGTATTCTTTCCTGAAAAATTTCATCTTCAGCCGGTACTGGTCGCCTTCTTCAGTGAACCTGTCTAGCAGGATAAGCTCAAGCCATTTGTAAGCAACAAGCTTTTCAATTCCCGTATCACAAAGAAATGCATCGTAGTCAATTTCTCCCCCGGTAATAATAACATCAAGCCTGTAGAACAGGTATGACCTGTTGAGCAGGAAAGTGATTATCCCGGCTGCTTCTGCTTTACGCGAATCAATTTCGTCCCATACATTGCCGTCATTGCTTCCCTGCAGAATGAAAGTTTTAAGACCGCCTTCTGTGAATTGTTTTACATCAAGCACATATCTAAGCCTTGCAGCAAGGTCTTCGCCGGTTGAAGGTGTTGTATGGTCAGCGTTCTCCGGGATACCGGCCCGCCTTATATAAAGCCTGGGCATAATTTCTGCGGGTAAGTAACCGCGTATACACAATTCGCTGTTAACTTCGTTAACTGCAAGCTGTTTTTGGGGCAAATAGTTTTCTTCTCCGCTCCATAAAAACCTGCTCAGCTCAGGTATATATTTTTTTATATCTTCCTCTGTTAAATATTCTTCAAGGGGCATTGTAGTATCTAATAAAATTTTTAAATTGCAGTATCAAATTAATTTTTAAAATGTAAATAAGCTCAGCTGCAAAAAAACTTTTTCCGGAAATCAGATTTTTGTATTTCATTTAGCAGAATTACTCCCGCTGCAACAAGCTGGTATAGCTGTT
>LLZO01000268.1 GCA_001567545.1 Candidatus Tepidiaquacellales bacterium OLB5 | reverse complement strand
TTTTTTATAACCGTTAGATAATTTTTATTTCTTGGTAACTTTATTTATCAGCCACTGTGCCATGGCGTTGGCTTCTTTTTTCTTTAAACCCTGGTTTGGCATTGGCGGATATGCAGGATCTATCTTCTGAGGATTAAAAATAAATTCTGCAAGCTTATTTGCATCACCGTTATATTTTCCTACTACATCATTATAAGGCGGACCCACAACTTTCTGATCGAACTTATGGCAGGCAGAACACTTCTGGTTAAAAATAGATTCAACATCAATTCCTGTTGTTTCAATAGTCTTGCTCTTTATCAGTTTATGCTCTTCTGCGGAAATTTTTGTGATTTCCTTTACGTTATCGCTGATAGCATTGCCAAATGCTACCTGGTCTTTTATGATGTTGAACATTACAAGCACAAAAACCAGCAAAAATACTGCTGATGCTGAACTTGTATCGGAATTTTTGAACATTGAATATAAAAAGTTACCTGCAATAAGGAATACTATCATTACAACAACAGTATAAAAGAATAATGCCGGTGATTGTGACTGAAGCGGAAGGTAAGCATAACTGATCAACAGCATTAAAGGGAAAAGTATCCCTGAACCCAGGGCTATTTTACCGGCTGTATTTTTAACCAGCGCTGCATATTCCTCAGTCATATCCTTTAAGCCTCCATCCCAGCTGAAGAAGTAGAACATTATTGCTCCGCCGGTGATAATACCTGCCAGCGATAACAATGCTCCAAAGCTGAAAAGAGTTTGCCAGGAAAATATTACCTGCAATATATTACCAACATTCGCCCATTTATCCGGACTTGATGCAAGTGCCATTGAACCGGCAAAAATATACGCTGCAGTTAAAAGAACCCATTTACCAACCGAACCTGAAACAGAATTTGTACTTAAATTCTTTTCTTCAAACTCTTTTATTTCCTTTACATTTTCATTATCCGTTTCAAGTGCATTTTTTCCTGAAATGCTTTTGAATGCATTCATAATGCCTTCAAGCTTAAAGGTATTCCTGTATTTATAAATAAATACAAATGAAATAATGAACAGTACGACTGAAAGGGCAAGCATTCCCATTGTTATAGTTTTTGCAGTATAAAGAAGCTGGGCATATGCAAAAAATATAGAAAGTGCCGGGATAGTTCCAAGGGCAAGCTCAGCGCTTTTGGTAATTGTAAGCTTTTCAATTATATCTTTTGCAAACCTGAGATATATTTTATTGCTTTCGGCTTTCCCTTTTTTCCCGAAATGTGTTGATATAAATGTTGCTCCCATCATCATGCTGATATAGGGAATAAATAACAGCAGTGATATGGTCAGCATATACTTCAGCAGCATTATGTGATTATTAGATGCCGGTATTACCAGTTCGTCGAAGAAATTCATTATAATACTTTAATTAATTTATCTATTGATAATATTGTAATCAATAACAGTGTATAAAAATTTATTGCAATAAAAGTATTGCGTATATCTTTTCTTTCAGTGCCGCTTTTAAGAAATTTAACAGAAACAAATATCATCCACACAGAGATCAAACAAAGCGCAATAAAACTTGCTGAATAATTGATATATACAAAAAGCGGAATAAGCATGGCTGTAATTACATTAGCAGCCAGCCACATAAATGTAATTCTTTTCAGCTGTTCAGGGTTAAATACCCTGTTAAGCGTGGGAAAGCCGCCTTTTTCGTAATCATTGCCGTAAAGCATAAGCAGCAGCCAGAAATGCGGTATCTGCCATACAAAGAAATACGCAGCAATTATCATTATTCTGCCATCAAGCAGGCTGCCTCCTGCTGCTATCCAGCCTGCAACCGGCGGCAATGCGCCAACAATTGCTCCCGGGATTATTGCAAATGCAGTAATTCTTTTTAACGGCGTATATAAGCCGTTATACCATAAAAATGTTACCAAACCGACTAAAAATGTCGTAACGTTCGTGGTAAACAAAAGAACAGCTGACCCGCTTATCAGCAGAAACAATGAAATATATATGGCAAATGCAGGATCAATTTTCCCGGACGGAATAGGACGGTATTTGGTCCTGTCCATCAATGCATCTGAATCTTTCTCCTGCCAGTGGTTCAGTGCGCTGGATGCAGCGGCAAGCAGAAATATTCCCGCAATTACCCAGAACAATGTAAAGCTCAGCTCTTTAGCACCAAGTATATATCCAAGTCCTGTTGTAAATGAAACAAGCGCAGTAATTTTGAACTTAGTCAGTTCGCTTAATACTTTCATAATATCAGCAAATGAACCTGCACTGCTTATGTGCTGTTCGTTAATAGCCGGGTTTATATTTGCGCTGCTTCTCTTCAAAAATGGATTTGTTTTTTTTGCTTTTAAGTTTTTTGCCTTTTGCTTTTTTACTTTTTACTTTTTAAAGTATCTTTTGTATTCACTTTAATTGAATCAGTCTTTTTAACTGGTGCCTTTATTGTATCAGTTTTAACCTGTAACGTTTTCAAGCTATCGGTTTTTACATTCCCGGTTGGTACAGAAAGTGAATCTGTTTTTTTGACCGAGTCTATCTTATTATACCACTCAAGGAATTCTTTTTCCGGAACAATTTTTACTTTACCAAGCATATAGGAGTGGTTCATACCGCAGTATTCTGCGCATTCTATATCGTAAACTCCAACGTTTGTTGTATGAAACCACATATGGTTAACCCTGCCGGGAACGCAGTCTTCCTTTACCCTGTATGCGGGAACGTAAAAGCTGTGGTTAACATCTGCGCTCATAAGCTCAAACCTTACATCTTTTCCCTGCGGCAGTATTAAAAGTGTATCTGATGTTTTTTTGTTCTCATATTCAAAGTTCCAGAACCACATTTTTCCGGTAACTTTTACAAGCATTGCGTTGGGCGGAATGTTTCTCATTTCCCTGAAACCTTCGTAACCGTAAAAAAACATTGCCAGCACAAGTATAAGGGGAATTACAGTCCATAATATTTCCAGTGTTGTGCTTCCGGTTATGGACTGGTCTGGTTTTGGATTATTTTTTTCACTGTACCTGAAAACAAAATATATCATTGCTGCTGTAACACCTACCAGCAGTACAACCGATATTGCTATTATAAATATAAACGAATTGTCTACTAATTCTACGATTGGATTCATTTTTTATTACCCGTAAAAACTTTCTTTACCTGAATGATAGATCGCTGAATGTCAGGACCCAGAATGTTAGAAAAATCACAAGGCAAACAAGTACAAACACTTTAATAATGATATTATCATATTTCAGATGCATAAAATGGTAGCCTACAAGCGCTGTTTTAACCGAAGCAATAAGCATGGCAGTAATAAGAGTTAAGCTTCCAAGCTGAATGCCGGCAATAGTTACAGTAACAGCTGTCAGTGCTACTAAGCCCAGCCATACCATAAAATAAGTACCGTAGCTCACCTGGTGTGCATGCGCCTGCCCGTGTTCTTCTGAGTGCGCAGCCTGGGCTGCTGTTATCTCTCCTGTTTGTGTATGTTCACTCATTATATAATATTATATTTAAAACTTATGTTATTTTTAATTTCTGATTTTTGTTTTAAAATTTTAATGAAGCAGATAAAACAACGGGAACAGGAATATCCATATTACATCAACAAGATGCCAGTACAATCCTGCATTTTCAAGCTTCTGGAAATTAGTGCTTGTTATTTTATCCCTTGAAATAAATACCATTATAAAACCAATAAATATCAGGCCAACAATAACATGCAGTCCGTGCAGCCCGGTCATAACATAATACAGCCCGAAGTAAATTACTTCGCCATTGGACATATTTTCCAAAGCTGGCCCGCCGGGATATATACCGTTATGAATTTCATGGCTCCACTCAAAATATTTATTTACCAGAAATGCCAGTCCGCACAGTATGGTAAACCAAAGCATAGCCATAGTCAGTTTTTTCTGGTTGCGCTGTATAGCCGCAATAGAAAGAGCTACTGAAAGCGAGCTTGTTAACAATATGATAGTATTTATCGCTCCTATGAACGAATTCATATCTGCAGCAGCTACTTTAAAGCCGTCAGCATATTCAAACCTGTATGCGCCGTATAAAAGGAACAAACCGCCGAATAAAAGCAATTCCGTGAAAAGGAATAGCCACATAGCCATTTTTGAACCTTCATCATCACGGTGTACATGAGCTCCTCCGTGGGCATGTGTCTGCTCCTGCATTACCTCACTGTGCTCGGTCATAAAGCTGCCTCCTGGTTAATTGTTTTAGGACCGCCATTTGTATTTATTCCTTCTTTGCCCGGGTGCATAATATAAGTTGGTTTATCATGTACATACGGACCGCCTGTAACAACGGGTATTTCATCAAAATTTTCCAAAGGAGGCGGTGATGGAACTTTCCATTCAAGTGTTGTTCCGCCCCAGGGATTAACTGCTGCTTTCGGTCCCTTTAACAATCCGTAAAATAAATTTCCGAACATAAATACTATACCGCTTACAAGGATCCATGAACCGACGGTTGAAAGTATATGCCAGCCTTCGAACTGGGGAAGGTAATCATAGTACCTTCTGGGCATTCCCATATATCCCATTATAAAGAACGGGAAGTATAATACATTAAACCCTATAATAATAATTGTGCATGCTATAACAGCTATCTTTTCATTATACATCTTTCCGAAAACCTTTGGAAACCAGTAGTGCATTGTTGCAAAGAACATTATACCCATACCCCCGAACATAACATAATGGAAGTGTGCAACTACAAAATATGTATCGGTAACGTGAATATCAGTTGCAAGCGCGCCAAGCACAAGCCCGGTCAGTCCGCCGATCGAAAAAATAAATATGAATCCTAGCACATAATACAGCGGGGCGCTGAATTTTATCGATGCTTTATATAATGTTGCTACCCAGTTGAATATCTTAACGCCAGTGGGTATTGCAACCAAAAATGTTAAAAGAGAAAATACTATTCTTGAAGTATCGCTCATTCCGCTTACGAACATATGATGTCCCCAAACAAGGTAACCTATGAGCGCAATACCCAGTGAGGATATCGCAATCTGTTTATAGCCGAAAATATCTTTCCTTGAAAACGTAGGAAGAATTTCTGAAACTACACCCATCGCTGGAAGGATCATAATATAAACAGCCGGATGAGAATATATCCAGAACAAATGCTGGTACAGTATCGGGTCACCGCCAAGAGCCGGGTCAAATACCCCGATTCCCATAAACCTTTCAAGCATTATTAATGCAAGTGTTATACCGATTACCGGAGTAGCAAGAACCTGGATCCAGCTTGTTGCATACAAACCCCATACAAACAGCGGCATACGGAACCATGTCATTCCCGGGGCGCGCAGCCTGTGAATTGTTACTACAAAATTAAGTCCTGTTAAAATAGAAGAAAATCCCAGGACAAATGCAGCCATTGTAGTCAGTGTTACGTTCTGTGCGCTTCTGATGCTGTAAGGCACGTAAAATGTCCAGCCTGTATCAGCAGGTCCTTCGCCAACAAATAAAGAAAATACAGCAAGAACTGCGCCAACCATATACAGGTACCATGAAAACAGGTTCAGGCGCGGAAAAGCAACGTCCTTAGCTCCTATCTGTATAGGCAGCATAAAATTCCCGAATACAGCAGGTATTGCCGGTATTATGAATAAAAATACCATGATAACACCATGCAGTGTGAAAACGGAATTATATGTGCTGGGCTTCATTATTGTTTCACCCGGTGTCAGCATTTCCAGCCTCATAAGCACACCAAGTGTCATAGCTACAAAAAAGAATATCAGAATAGCCATAAGATACATTAAGCCTATGCGCTTGTGATCTACACTAAGCAGCCAGCCCATTATACCTTTGTGTTTTCCCTGGTATTCCAAGTAGCTAACTTCATTTGCTAATGTTCCATTAGCCATTGTTTATACTTCCTTTCCCGTTCAGAGTATTTACGGGTATATTATTTTTATTTCTTTTTTTCTTCAGTGTTAATATCAGAACAAATCCGGCTATCAATATAAGCATGCCGCCGCCTGCTATTCTTGTTACATTTAAAACATACTTTCTTCCTGCCGGGTCATAGCTGTAACATATTTTCAGCAGCTTATTAATGCCCGGGGTAGATTTCCCCTCGGATGCTTCTATAACTGCAAGCTTTACATCCATCGGCAGAAAATCTGTACCGTAAAGATACCGTGCAATTTTCCCGTCCTGAGAAAGTATGGTCAGAACTGCACCATGCATATAGTCTTCACCCTGTTTCTGGTACCTGAAACCTACTGCATCTGTGATCCTTGCTATACTAAGGCTGTCACCAGTTAAAAATTTCCAGCTTTCTGCGGGAATTTTTTTTCTTCATATTGTTCAGGTAGTTTTCTTTTTTTCCCTGAGCCATTATATAATCTTCCCTCGGATTAAAGCTGATAGTCACTATATTAAAATCCTTGCCCGGTTCCATATCCATCTTATCAATAACCTCCGAAACTCCGTTCATAAGCGGAGAGCAGATGCCCGGGCATCTGTAATAAACAAGAGTTAACAAAGTCGGCTTGTTAACCAGGCTTCTTAAATTTACAGGTTTCCCGGTCTCATCCAGAAATGAAAGATCAAGCGGTATTGTTTCGCCAAGCTTTTCATCTACACCAACTTTAGGACTGTTCGTATCTTCACTGTATAATAACAGGTTTGAACCTGTTATTATTATAAACAAAAGGGCAGATAATAATTTTATATGATTAAACAATGTTACACCTTTTCCTTTATTATAAGGAAAACATTTATAAAACTTTATATTCCGGTAAACAGCCTCCGCAGATAAACATGCAGCTGGGTAAGCTGCCGGGCTGAAAGCATATATGATGCCCTTGCTTTAAAGCCGTTCTGCACGGGATTGTTATCAAAGATCTTAATTAAAGCTGCCTCATTGTTTATCCAGCCGGAATCCTGCGCAAGCACTGTGAGTGCTTTTGTCAGGTTAGAGGTAATTCCAAGCAGTAATGCAGCTGATGAATCAGTATTGTTTGCTTTAACTGTTTTTACAATGTTTGCAACTTTTTGGTCAACAGTTAAATTCTGCTGAAGAATTTTTTCCATTGCAAGCTTAACAGGTATCTGGTTCGGCATTTTTACGCCTTTGGTAAGGCTGTATTTCTGGTCAATTGAATCAAGCTGTACCTGTGTAACAGCCGGGTAATCCGGAAGAAATGTCCTGATATACATGATCAGGTTCAGCCTGTCTTCAGGCGGCAGGTTGGCATATGAAGCCATTCCCCTGTTCGTTATGCCTTCCTGAAGGGTCTTATACATCATCGTAATGCTTGTTCCGTTTGTCCATCCGTTCAGGTCATGAAAATTCCTTGGCTTGGGATTCAGGCTTGCACCTGCAACACCGTCTCCTTTGCCCTGCTCGCCATGACAGCTGGCGCAGTTCATTGTATAAATTGATTTACCCTTATCAACCATTTCCGGTGTTGAGGATATATATTTCATTACATCTGTAGGCGGAGAAAGTGTGCCTTTTATCATCGGGAGATCTGCGGTAACACCTGCAGAATCTTTTGCGGTATCTTTAGCCACCACCGGAAAGCCGCCTATCTTTTCCTTGGTAACATTGGGCAGGTCATTAATATACGATGTGCCCATTACAATAATGGCTGCAATGATAAAAATATATACTGCCCCGTAAAACTTAAAATAATCTTTCATTATAATATGCTATATAATAAACTAATCTCTTTTACTCTTAAAATTATAAATGAAAATCCAGTCCTGCCTGCATTTTCGGATCTTTTACAGCCATCAGGTTCTTCTTTTCTGCATTAAATCTGAACAATACCATTGTTAAACCAATCACAATCAGCGGAAAGCTTAGTTCCTGCCAGCCAAATCCCGCATTGCCTTTGAACAGTGTCGGGAAAATAAGCCAGTAAAGATCTAAAGCATGGGCAAACAGCATCCACGGAGCCATGAATTTTAAAAGCTGTAAATTTGTTTTTGCATTTCTGCCAACCAGAATTAAAAACGGTATAACAAAATGAATGAACAGTAAACTTAATGATACAAATTTCCAGCTTCCTTCCCACCTGTGTATGAACCAGAATGTTTCTTCCGGCAGATCTGCATACCATATAAGTATGAACTGAGAGAACGCTATATAAGCCCAGAAAACATTAAAGCCGAACATCAGTGTGCCAAGCGAATAAAAGCTGTCTTTGCCTAAATGCGAATCCAGGAAACCGCCTTCTTTAAGCTTAATGCTTGCAAATGTTGTTGCTGCAAGCGCTGCAATTATTGTACCCGCAAAATAATATACTCCGTATATAGTGCTGAACCAGTGAGGCTCCAGGCTCATTGCAAAATCTATTGCTGTAATTGTAATAGAAACAATAAACAGCGGAGCAAATATTGTTGAAAGTGTAATGTTTTTCTTTGTGTATTTTGGATCGCCGTCAAGGTCCTGTTTCTCTGAATTTTTTGTTATCAGGAAAAAGAACATAACCCATAACAGCAGGCAGAATAGTGTCCTTGCTGTAAAGAAACTTACATTAAGATACGGCGACTTTGACTGCAGAATTGCATCATGTTCAACTGCTTCAGCATGTGTCCAGTGATACAGGTCATGCAGGCCTAGGAACAGCGGAATTGCCAGCAGGACCAGGTACGGTATCATTGAAGCAAGTATTTCTGATATCCTGCGGAACGGTGTGCTCCATGTTGCGCCAACAAGATACTCCAGCGCTACCAGCGCCAGCGAACCAACACTAATAGATACAAGGAAAAGATATACCCATAGATAATCAAAAAATGCGCGCTGGGGAGTAAATATAAATGCTGCAATAAGTATCAATACCCCCATCGCAAGCATTATTCCGCCTGTTTTTGTCAGTGAATCCGGTAATTGCTTCTTAATATAATCCATTAGCTGATAGAAACATTTTCTAAAATTGTTAAAACTTCCTTCATTGTATTGTTATATTTATCAAGCCTTGAATGAATTTCTTTAAAAATATTTTCATTGTAAACATGGCTCAATTTATTTCTGTCATCCAGAATATTTAATAAAACTTCGTACTGCTCTGTATTAATATATTTACAGTTAAAAAATTCTTTAATTGCGCCTCTGGGAGAACTTGGGCTGATATCATTATTTATTACCAGTAATGCCCTTATTGCTTTCCACATCAGTTCAGAACAATATTCAAATTTCTGAAGCTGCCCGTTCATTATAACATCATTAATGACCGGGTCAAACAGCATTAAATCCTTTTCAAACAGTTTACTGAAACCGGATAATGCCTGTTTAAATTTTGTTACTTTAGCTCTATATAATCCGGCTTGTTCCAAATCCTTATTTCCCTTAATGCATATTTCTTGAATTCCTCATCTGCATCAATAAAATCTATTATATCATATCTGAACGGAACTATAGATTCATCAAGTCCTTCTTTAATGTTCTCTATAGTATCAAACGAAACTTTTTCTTTTCCAATGATCCCAATATCCATATCGTATGCTTTTAAAGGATCATTAACCATTGAACCGTAAAGAAAAACGGCATATTTATCTATATCAATTTTACTGAGAACGATCTCTCTGGCTAAATTCAGCCATTTATTATAATACTCAATATCCGTTAAATGAGTATTCATTTTACACTTCTTTATTTAATTTCCAGGTCGCTGTCAGGTGCATTCTGCGATCTCTGCAGAACCCTTAAATAATGAATTATTGCCCATCGGTCATCCCTTGAAATTGAGCTTGCATAACTTGGCATAGTGTTCTGCCCGTTTGTAATAACGTGATATATATTCGCATCCTTCCAGTTCATAACTTTTTCGGAATGCAGTGTTGGCGGAACGGGGAACTGCCCGCGGAGCCTGCTGTCGCCTTTACCGTAAAAACCGTGGCAGGGTGAGCAGTATGTATCATATCTTTTCTTACCGAGGTCCAGAACTTTCTGGTTTACCGGCAGCGGATTTGGTGTTGGTACAACCATGCTGTCCGGCATTCCGGCAAACTCATACGGTATAAATCCTCTTGCAACAGTGCCTTCAACAGGCCTGCGCATTGACCATCCGTCTTTAAAAAATTTGCTTTCGCTTTGCGGAAGCACTTTTGCCTGGTAATGCATCCAGTTGAACGGCGGAAGGAATAAAAGAACATTAAGTACCAGGTATGTAATAACCACAGTTATTACACTGGAGCCTATTAATGCACCCAGGAATTTTGTATTTAAAAGAGGGTTTTTTGTATCGCCAACTTCATATACAGCTTCATGAATAAAACTAACCGAAGAAGAACCAAGCTGTTTGAACATTGCCTCAACTTCATCTTTATTGAACTTCGGGTCTTTTGCTTCAATATAAATACCGAACTTATCGCTGGTAACCCTTTTAATAAATTCTGTATCCATTAAAGGATTAGCATTCGATGGAAGCTTCATATAAATAGCTATCAGCGAACCGGCAAGAGTTAATGCTGAAAGCAGCACTGTAAGCTCGAACATTATCGGTATCGATGCCGGCAGATTGAAAAACGGCTTTCCGCCGAATATATTCGGGTAATTAACGCCAACCATCCACCATATCATAAGGAATGCCAGCGAAGTTCCGCTCATACCTGCAATCAATCCAACCCACCCGATATTCGAAGGTTTCAGGTTCATTGCTCCGTCCATTCCGTGAACAGGATACGGAGTTAATACATCAAACCTTTTATAACCTGAACCGGATACTTTTTCGGCAGCGTGAATTATTTCATCAGGCGTATCAAAAAGAGCGGCAACGGCATAAAGATCCCCTGTGCGGGGTTCGCTCTTTAAAAACCTGTCATCAAACTTCTTTAATATTTTACCTATCATACTTATTAAATTGGTAACTTCTTTTTCTTCATTGTATACACTTCCTCTTTTTGTAAGGAGCGATAAAGACGTTTACCCTAGGGGTAGCAATCTCATTTTAAACATACTCTGACACTCTATTCACTCAATACACTCTATTCACTAAAAACTTATTCATGTTTATGTTTAGGCTGCGCGCCTTCGGTAACTGCCTTTACTTCGCTCATTGCAACAACAGGCATCGTTTTTGCAAACAGCAGAACAAGCGTAAAGAATAAACCAAAGCTGCCCAGCAGAATTCCGAAATCATACATTGTCGGAAAATACATACCCCAGCTTGAAGGAAGATAATCTCTTGTTAATGATGTTACAATAATTACATACCTTTCAAACCACATACCAACATTAACCAGCAGAACAAGCACAAATGTTATGGGTATATTCCTTCTTATCTTTTTGAACCAGAACAGCTGCGGGAAAAATACATTGCAGCTGAACATTATCCAGTAAGCCCATGAATACGGACCAAATGCCCTGTTGATAAATGTGAACTGCTCTATCGGGTTTCCGCTGTACCATGCTATAAAAAACTCCATTGCATATGCATAACCAACCATTGTTCCGGTTGCCAGCAGAATTTTATTCATTTTGTCAAGAGTGTTAATAGTAATGATATGTTCCATATCAAAAACCTTTCGCACTATTATAAGTACGGTTGATACCATACCGAACCCGCTGAAAATAGCGCCCGCAACAAAATACGGCGGGAAAATTGTTGTATGCCAGCCCGGTATCACCGAAACTGCAAAGTCAAAGCTCACAATCGTATGAACTGAAAGTACCAGCGGTGTTGAAAGTCCTGCTAGAATCAGGTAAACTCTTTCATAATGCTGCCAGTGGCGGTTTGAACCTCTCCACCCCAGGCTTAAAGCTGTATATATAGCTTTTTTTATCCCGCTTGTTGTCCTGTCGCGCAGTGTAGCAAAATCCGGAATTAAACCTATGTACCAGAAAACAAATGATACAGTGAAATATGTTGATACTGCAAACACATCCCATAACAGAGGAGATGTAAAGTTAACCCATAAACCGTGCTGGTTTGGATAAGGAACAAGATAGCCATCAAGCCACGGACGCCCTGTGTGAATTGCCGGGAAAATACCCGCTGTCATAACTGCAAAAATTGTCATACCTTCAGCAAACCTTGCAATACCTGTTCTCCATTTCTGGCGGAAAAGGAATAAGATCGCTGAAATAAGCGTTCCTGCATGTCCGATACCGATCCAGAATACAAAGTTGATTATATCGAACGCCCAGCCTACAGGCTGATTGTTTCCCCATAAACCAACCCCGTACCAGAAGGTTAAACCAAGACAAACTGCTCCTATTAATAATGCAGTTGAGCTGATCCCAATGGCTATGAACCATTTTATGCTTGGCTTGGTCTCCGTTGGCTTTGCAATTACATCATCTATCTCTTTGAATGAAGTTCTTCCTTCAACCAAAGGTATCTCGCGTGTATATGTTGCGTCAAGACTCATTATATTAGCTTATTCTATAATTATAAAAATCTAAAATTCTTTTTGCTTTTTATTTTTGCTTTTTTACTTTACCTTTTTACTTACTTATGCTCTTCAGTCTTCTTCTCGTCTTTTCCGTGATCTTTCTTTTCTCCAATGTTCAGCGGCTCATAAATATTTCTCAGCTTTGCCATATATGTTACATTAGGCATAACTTTTATTTCTTCCAGCACGCTGTAACCAAGGTCATGTTCACGGTATTTAGCAATTGTTGATTCCTTATCGTTGATGTTGCCGAATTCAATAGCATAAGCGGGACATGCTTCCTGGCAGGCAGTTTTAACGTTAGCACCAATGACTCCGCGTCCTTCCTGTATAGCATCCTGTCTTTCTTTCATAATCCTCTGCACGCAGAAAGTACATTTTTCCATAACACCGCGTGAGCGGACTGTTACTTCCGGATTTGCCATCAGGTTCAGCGGTTCAGCATACTGAATTCCGTCGCCAACCCTATCCCTGTAATCAAAATAATTGAACCTTCTTACTTTGTACGGGCAGTTATTTGAGCAGTACCTTGTGCCAACACACCTGTTATATGCCATACCATTCAAGCCATCTTCGCTGTGAGTTGTTGCTGCAACCGGGCAGACGTTTTCGCACGGTGCATAATCACAGTGCTGGCAAAGCATCGGCTGGAAATTTACAGAAGGTGAGTCCGGTGTACCGTAGTAATACCGGTCTATTCTCATCCACATCATCTCGCGGTTTGCAATCACCTGGTCCTTGCCTACTATGGGAATATTGTTTTCAACATTGCATGCTGTTACGCATGCGCCGCAGCCTGTGCATTTGTTCAGGTCAATTGCCATTCCCCATTTATAGCCGGTAAATCCTTCCCTGTCGTATACAGGCGGGGTGTTTATAGGCTGCAGGTCCATTTTATGGCCTGCTTCTTTTATGAATTTGGGGTTCTTTTTATATTCATCAACTGTTCCCTGCCTTATGATCCCTCTTCTGAACTGTATCTCTTTTAACAGCGGATCGCTGTCTATAGGGTAATGCTCCTGTGTTGTAGCAAGCTCATACTTGCCTCCTGCTGCAGATACTGATGCATTATTATAAAATCTCTCAGTTAAACCCGGATTTTTTGCTATCAATACATTTGCATTCACACCAACTCCGGTACCTATTGCACCGGCAGCAGTTCTTCCGTATCCCAGGGAAATTTCAATTGTCTTATCAGCCATTCCCGGGTTAATATATACAGGGAAAGTCTGTTTTTTTGAACCTATCGTAATATCAACCGTATCATTAGTGTTTAATCCAAGATCAGCGGCAGACTGAACTGAAATTGCAGCGTAATTATCCCATACTATTTTTGAAATTGGGTTGGGCAGCTCCTGCAGCCAGCCGTTTGATGCAAACCTGCCGTCGCCAACTGTGTTATTGCCCTGCAGCAATACTGCAAAATCATTTGATGATTTCATTTTCGGTGCAGAGGCAAATGCATCAGCTGAAAATGCTGTAGCAGCAGCTTCGGGTTTTTCATTCAGGAATACAACTCCGTCATGCAAAGCTGAATTCCAGAATTTTTTGAACGGCGCAGCAGCTCCCATTGCAGGGTATAAAGCTTTTTCCCAGTTGGATGCTAAATAATCCCTGTAAATAGTTTCGTTTACTTCTTTGTTATCTTTCCATCCCAGCAGCAATGCTTCCTTTTGCCTGGTATTATAAAGCGGGGCAATTATCGGCTGCTGCATGCTGTAAAATCCCGTGCGGGTTTTAAAATCATTCCATGATTCCAGTGCATGGTGAATGGGCAGTACATAATTCGAAATTTCCGTTGTTTCGTTTACCTGTTCCGCCAAAGTTATGCTTACAGGCACTTTTTTTTAATGCTTCGGCATAATTATAATCAGGTGATAAATTGTAAACAGGGTTTGTATCAAAATGTATAACTGCTCCAACCCTCCCCGAAGCCATTGCTGAAACAAGCGCTTCCATTTCTGCACTTGTGCTGAGCGGCATAAGTTCAGTATTTTCTGAATCCGCTGAATACAGCTTTGTATTACCCAGGGCATCATTAAGCAGGTTTATAGCTATGTGAGTTGACTCGGGAAGCTTGTCTCCTCCGTATACTATAGCTGCGCCCTGGTTTTTAACCAGGTCATTTACTAAATGGTCAATTACTTTTTCATCCAGCTTATGTTTTACGGCAAACTGTTTCAGGTCATTTGATGAAAAAACTGATGTAACCCTTGAGTCCATTGCAAAAGCAGATATTTTCTTTTTGCCGATTACCTCGTTCAGCAGGCACATTACTAGCTCTTCAATTGCATCAGTTCTTAAACGAAGCCTGTAATCAGCGCTCATTCCGGTTGCAGTAACAGCGCCTTCAACCGAGTACAGCCTGTTAAACTCATTTGCGTTCATTACATCACGGTTCTGAACAAACATTCTTGTAAACTCAAGCATGTTCTTTTCATTGCCAAGGAAGTCTGATTCAAGAGCAACAATTATTTTTGCCTTATCAAGCTGAAGAACCGGGATACTGCGTTTGCCGTATGATTTCTGCCATGCATTTATACGGGCTGAATCATTGAATACTTCGTATGAATATACTTTTGCTGTTGGGTATGTTACTTTGAACTCATCAAGCAGCTTTTTTAATGTAGGCGAAACAATAGTATGTGTTACAACTGCTATTTCTTTTCCGGAACCTGATGCTGATACAAGTGTTTCAGTAATTTTTTTATTAGCATCATTCCAGTTTGTCTGCGCCTTGTTCATTGCAGGTTCTTTAAGCCTTTCGGGGCTGTAAAGATTCATAACGCTTGCCTGGCCCTTGGTGCATATTTTTCCTTTATTAACCGGGTGGTCGGGATTACCGTCAACTTTTATCGGCCTGCCTTCGCGGGTCTTTACAAGTATTCCGCATGCGCTGCTGCAGCCAGAACATGTTGAAGCATAAAAATTAGGCAGCCCCAGAATAACTTCTTCGGGTTTATTGTTATACGGGTAAATAAAACCTTTATCCTGGTAATTATTGCAGCCGGCAGCAGCAAAAGCTGCTGATGCTCCCATCAGCGCAAGGAATCTTCTCCTTGTAACTGCTGACATTTTATCCACTTCGGGCTTCTGCAATGCTTCAGGTGAAAATTCATTCTTTAATGCTTTATCAAATGAAGGGTCTTTGTATAATTCTTTAAAGCTTCTCCAGTACCCGCTTTCGTTAACTGTATTGTCATTGTTTGTTTCGGGAGCTTTTATATCCTTCATATCTTTCTTTTCCAATTAAATCTTCCCCCCGTTCACGTTCTTATTGCCGGTCTCTCTTTTTACTGCAAAAGGATTTGCTTTAACTTTTATGCTGGTTTCTGCTTTTACCTTTTTCTGAAACAACTTAAATGGAAGACCGGTAACAGCAGCAGCTGCTGCTGCGCCTGCTCCAAGATACAGGAAAAAATTCCTGCGCTGTATCTTTTTAGGATTATTTGAACTATTCGAATTCATCTGATATAATTTCTATACTATAATATAGGATATTCTATTTTTTTAATTTTAACCGGCAAAAGAAATCTAATATATTTCTGATTTTTGCCTTTTTACTTCTGCCTTTTCCCTGTTTAATTACCTGTGGCAGGCTGAACAGTTATCCGGTCCTTTTTTCAGGTCCGGAAGGTTCGGGAATTTATCATGTGCTGTTCGGTGGCAATCAAGGCATGCAGCCATTGTAAATGAGTTAACCTGCCCTGTTGATTTATACTTATTATTGATAACAGTATCCATTGCCTGTATCTGGCCATGGCAATCCTGGCAAATAATTCCCTTATTTACATGCACACTGTGGTTAAAATAGGCAAAATCCGGCACTCTGTGGATCCTTTTCCACGGAATTGGCTTATTTTCGTTATAATATTGGGTTAATTTCTGGATCTCAGGCTGGTCCTTGCGGGCAATGGCATGGCATCCCATGCATACATTAACCGAAGGAACGCTGGCAACCCTTGATTTTTCGACACCTACGTGGCAATATTGGCAATCTATACCCATATCACCTGCATGCAGTTTGTGTGAATATGCAATTGGCTGCTCGGGCTGGTACCCAATACCCGTGCGTTCGGCGTATGAAATGTAATATGTTAAGGCAAATGAAGCAATAACAACAAATAAGATAATCGGCAGCCGTACCTTGATGCCGTAGTCAAGTAGAAATTTTTTCATTCAGTTAGTTATAATACAGACGGCAAAATTATGAAATTATAATTAAAATTGCCATATATTTTTTTTTAGCAGTGTAAATTAATCTGTACTTTTTTGGCAATTTTAATTTGTAAACAGGTATTTTATTAAGATATGAGGCATAGTAATTTATGACATTTCACCCAAAAAAGAGAAAAATTTTTGCACTAAAATAACCTTAATTTCAAAGGATAAAAATTTTAAGATTTTATTTATACAATGTCCTGAATATTGAGTTTTTATTTGTCATTGTAAGATAATTTTTATCTATCCATTTATTGTAGGATTTAATATTGGTTTTATGTTTATCGTAATAGGTATCGTATTCTTCAATTGCCCCTCGTGAAAATGATGAATAATTATACAGCTCAAAATATCCCTCATCAAGCATCCTTTTATGGAAATCATACAGCGCATTCTGATATTTTGTATTGTAACCCTTATCAATCCAAACCTCGATAAATCTTTTTCTTATTTCATTCAGCCTGTGAAGGCTGAAGGCATCCAGCGAAGCCAGTTTGTTGGCTTCCTTTTCGGTTTCAAGGTATGCCCTGTCAAATCCGCTTGTAACTGTATCTGTTAAAATACGTTCGGTCTTTAAAATCCCGATATTCTGCCCGTGTACCCTGCTGCTGTAGCTTTCGTACATAAGCTTGCTTATTTCATCCCACTCTTTTGTGAATGGCTCCATATTAAGATATATCTCTCCGTAAATATATCCCCAGTGGTTATCTTCATCCAGCAGCATTTTTGCTGCATTATAATAGTTATCAGAATACTCAGGGTCAAACCTTATCCCGTATTCATAGTTCTGGAATGCTTTGGGCAGATTACCATTGTCTTTTTCTACATTTCCCAGCTCAAGGTAAAGCGGACCTGAATAAGGAAAATCAAGCATTCCTTTATTATATATTTCAATTGCTTTTTCCCTTTGTCCAAGCTTATAATAACTGTTCCCCAAAAGCTGGTACATAACATCTTCTTTATCTTTTCCTGCAAGCAGTTTTTCCATTTCGTCAAGACTTTTTTGGTACTCACCTTTAATAAAATGTATCTTGGCAATAAAATATTTAGCTACAATATTTTCGTTTTCAAGTTTAACAGCTTCTTTAAGCTTTTTCATTGCTTCATTAAGCCTGTCTTTTTTGATAAGCTTAACAGCTTCTTTTGTTAAATCTATTGATTCCCATGTTTCATCATCACTTTGTGAATACATTTCATTATTCGGTATTGATAAAATCAGCAAAGCTGAAATAAAAACTAAAATTTTCCAGGCCATGAAAGTATTTTTAATTTGGAAAAACTTCTGATAGTATTTCATTTTCTTCAGGAATAATTTAAATAAAAAAATGCTAATCCGGAAAACATAAATTTCCCGGATCAGCACCCTATCTGATGTAAAACTAATTGTTTAAAACTCTAAATACAATGATTTAAATAAAAAAAGGGCTTAAACAGCCCTTTTTCTGTATTATATGCCATAACTGAATTTTTATGACAAATTTTAAATAGCTTTTACGGAGGTAATCGTTTTTTTGCTATTTGAAAGTTTAACTATGCTTATACCGGCTAAAGTTCCCGGATTTTAAATTTAAATACAGAATTATTTTGTAATTAAATGTAACTGAATAATATCTCACGTTTGATATCTTACATTTCACATTTGACGATTTTACCTGCGCCTGAATTTTCTCTTATATGTTTCATGCGAACCTTTAGTGTACACCAGTATTGCAACTACAATATGTATCCAGAACCAGGGATTTTCCCAGCCCATATTGTCGTAAATATATATTATCATCAGCAGTCTGGGCAGAAATGCAAATAATAATAAATCGCCAATAAAAGGAATATTGTTGGATGGTATCTGGTGGCTGAAATATGCAATTGCCAATGCTATTCTTGGCAGAAACAATGTCACAACTAATATCCAGGTTTCTATCATTTTAGTGTTGGTTAGTTATAAAAATATAAATGTTTTGCTCCGGTGTTAAGCTGATGTTTCAAATAAAAATTATTCTAATGATATTCCTAAGAAATCCCGCGCTGATATTTTATAGAATACAATATTTTTAAAGGTTATTTTGGTACATCTATAGCCAGTACAGGTTTATCAGTTTTTCTGATAATACTTTCAGCAATTTGGTTGCCCAGTATTCTTCCTGCGCCTTTTTTTTCTTCTTAAACCTATAGCTATTAAATCTACTTTATTAATTCGTGCAAAATTTACTATTCCTTCATCAATTTCATAATTGGACCTGACATGCGGTACAAATCTTCCTGAAAATCTTTTTGAAAATTTATCCAAATCGCTCTTATTCTGTATAAACGGTCTGAATTGATTTTTAGTGTTTATTTTTAATAAGTGAATTACAGGATTGAACTGTTTTATTATATTATTAAGGGTGGGGTAAACCGAATAACTTTCGGCTTTAAAATCTGAAGCAAAAACCACTTTCTTTATTTTCGGTGTTCTAACTTTTCCCCTTATTGCAATAACCGGTATATTTGTAAATCTTATTACCCGTTCTGTTTTAGAGCCCAGTATAGCTTTCTTAAATGATGTAGTCCCTTTTGTTCCCATAACTATAAGATCTGCATTTTTGCTTTCAGCGTAGTTTATTATATCAGAATACACATTTGTACCCATTATCACTGCGCATTTGACTTGAAGAAATTTTAAATATTTCGTATTTTCAATATAATATAGTCTTTTTAGGCTATTTTGCTTTAACTCATCGTTCATTTTCCTGTGCATACTTATTACATGAGCAGAAGTAACGCCGGCATCAGGATAAGCATAAAAATAATTTAAACCGGGTATAATGTTAATTAAGTAAATCCTGGATTGATGTGCTCCTGCTAAAAAAGAAGCATACTTTACTGCTTCAAATGATGTATATGAAAAATCTACCGGAACAATTATTGTCTTTATTTTTTTCATGTTAAAAAGCAGGTAATTTGATTATAAAATAATTAAAAAAATATTGAATTTAAGCATAATAAAAACCTGAAAGAATAATTATTCACCCTGTTTTTATTTTGCTGTAATTCCAAGAAGGATGGTAAAATGAACAGAATACTTTTAAAAAATATACAATCCTTAAAATCTACACCTAGTATTTCATTGTTAATGCCTACTCACCGCAGCTTTCCCGATAATCAGCAGGATAAAATCAGGCTTAAAAACCTGGCTAATGCGGCAATTGACAGATTAAAAAAAGAATTCAGCAATTCTGATATTAAGAATATTCTTAATAAACTTAATAACCTGACTGATGAAATCGATATTAATCATTTAGAAGACGGTCTTGCTGTTTTTTTAAGCAACGATAATTATTATAAATTTACTTTCAGCTTCCCTGTAAAAGAAAGACTGATTATTGATGATAATTTTGTAACACGGGACCTGGTTTTTGGGATGAACAGAACTCAGCCATATTTTGCTGTTATTATTGATGATAAAAATACCCGTATTTTTAATTGCGAAAGAGAAAAGTGTCAGGAAGCTGTTCATGCTATGCTTCCTCTTAAAAACATTGTACATGATATTAAGGAAGGAAATTTTCCTGATGTTTCGTTTAATGACAGAATACGGGAAAATGAAGAGCGTCTTAAAAATCACCTTCGTGATACTGAAAAAATCTTAAAAGAATTAAGCGGTGGCAGCCAGGTATCAGTGGTTATTTGCGGTACGCAAAAACAAATTTCATTTTTTAAAGAGATTTGCTCGTCAAATATCAATATAATTGCTGAGATCACCGGAAATTACGGGTCTGCGTCCGCTTCTGAACTTTCTAAATTGATCTGGCCCGAAGCAAAAAAAGGTTTTGCAGAAATAAGAAATGAAGTAATTAAAAAAATAGATCCCGCCGTTAGTGCTAAAAAATTTGTTACCGGAATACAGGAAATATGGAATCTGGCAAATGAAGGCAGAGGATTGATTTTACTGGTTGAAATTAATTTTGCTGTTACCGGAATAATTAAAGATAACCATGTTGAGATCACAGAAAAACTATTAAATGGCGGTTCTGAAGATATTATTGATGAATTGATTGAACTCGTAATTTCAAAAGGCGGAAATGTTGTCTTCTTTGATAACGGTTCACTTGAGAATTACGGCAGAATTGCAATGATTCTCAGATATTAAAACAGGAGGAAATGATGTCTGTCATTGATCTGAAACAATTTGAAAAAAAGATAAAGCTTAGAACATTAAAAGATAATGATTTTGAGCAGATAGTGAAGCTGCAGCTAAAATGTTTCCCGAAAATGAAACCATGGACTAAAGAGCAGTTTCACAGTCTTGTAGCTATATTTCCCGAAGGTCAATTTTGTATTGAATTTGAAGGGAAGATCATTGCCTCCTCGTCCAGTTTGATTCTTAACTTTGATGAATACTCGAATAAGCACAGCTGGAATGAAATTACTAACGGAGGTTTTATTACTAATCACGATGGACTTGGAGATACTTTGTATGGTATTGAAATTATGACTGACCCGGATTTCAGGGGATTAAAGCTTTCAAGAAGACTGTATTCTGCCAGAAAAGATGTAGTTAGAAAGAAAAATCTGAAAAGAATAGTTATTGGCGGAAGAATTCCGGGATATTACAGGCAATCTAAAAAAATGACTGCGGGTGAATATATTGAAAAAGTTATTTCAAAAGAATTAATTGACCCGGTTTTAACTCCTCAGCTTGCAAATAATTTTGTGCTTATCAGGCTTATTCCCGGTTATCTTCCTTCGGATAAAGAATCTGTTGGATATGCTACATTTTTGGAATGGACTAATATTGATTATAATCCTTTAACAGCACATGGGCATAAAAATCAGCCCGAATATGTAAGGGTCTGCGCTATTCAGTACCTTATGAGGCTGGTAAAAGATTTCAGGGATTTTGCCAAATATTGTGAATATTTTATTGATGTTGCCTCTGATTATAAATGCGATTTCATATTATTTCCGGAAATGTTTACTACGCAGCTTTTATCATTTATGAAAACTGAACGTCCCGGGCTTGCTATGAGAAAGCTTTCAGAATATACTCCAAAATATTTGAAAGCTTTTACAAACATGGCAATTAAATATAATATTAATATTATCGGCGGATCGCATTTTACTCTGGAAAACAATGAACTGTATAATATTTCATATTTATTCAGAAGAGACGGCACTTTAGGTAAACAATATAAAATTCATATTACCCCAAGTGAACGTAAATGGTGGGGTGTTAAACCCGGTAACAAAGTCGAAGTATTTGATACAGATAAAGGTAAAATAGCTATTTTGATCTGTTACGATATTGAGTTTCCCGAACTTGCCAGAATTGCAGTGGAAAAAGGAGCTAACATTATTTTTGTACCGTTTAATACCGATGAAAGAAGCGCTTATTTGAGGGTCAGATATTGCGCTCATGCACGCTGTGTTGAAAATCAGGTCTACACTGTTATTGCAGGCTGTGTTGGAAACCTGCCCTCCGTTGAGAATCTGGATATTCATTACGCCCAATCTGCAATTTTAACACCATCAGATATTCCGTTTGAACGGGACGGTATAGCCGCAGAATGTTCGCCTAACATTGAAACACTCATATTTCATGACCTGGATATTAACCTGATTAAAAGACAGCAAAAACTGGGAAGTGTTCTGAACTGGCAGGATAGAAGAAAAGACCTATATTCAATTCATTTTAAAGAAGATGAAAAGAATTTAGAAATGTGATCACAGAAGTTTTTTTGTCCTCCTGTATAAGTTTATTGCGGCTGAATTGTTTTTCACTCAGCCGCACTAAACTTTTTTATTTTACTCTTGTTAATTGATTAATTAATTCTGTATGATTAGGGAATATCTTGATCAGCTCTCCCCTTTTCCCCAGCTCAAAATCATCAAAATGGAACCCGGGCGCAACTGTGCAACCAACCAGGCAGAATGAATCCGGCTTATTAACTTTTGCCCCGAACCATACACCGCGGGGAACAACACACTGGAATACCTCTCCTTTTTCCTGATCGTTTCCAAGGATTATTTCGGAGTAATTCCCGTTTTCATCAATCGTATAAACGGTTACGGCTGTGCCGTCATAAAAATGCCACAGCTCATCACTTTTTATCCTGTGGAATGCCGAAAATGTATCAGACGTAAGCAGAAAATAAATCGATGTCGAGTGATGCCTTGAACCTGAATACCTTTCAGGCAGGTGTTCATTTTTTATGGTTTCATCTGAACGGTATATTTCCTTAAACCACCCGCCTTCCGGATGTTTTTGAAGACCAAGTTTTTTTTATGTAATATTCTGCATTCTTCATTTATAATATAATTTAATTCCCCTCTTGAGAGGGGTGGCACAAGCGAAGCTTGTGACGGGGTGTGTTTTAAAATTTTTCCCTAATTTTGTATCACGGAACAATTCACCTCTAATTCCAGTAACATAATTAACTGAAAAATTTAATGAAATTGAAAATGAAGTATTTATCATTAACAGTAATAATCACAGCATTTGTGTTCAGCGGTTTTATCTGCGCAAAAAATTCGGGTTCGGGAAAAAACTCTCCCCTGCCTGATACGCGCCCCGATGATATAGTTTTCAGTTATTCACAAAACGGCGGCATGTTATATTACAGCGAAAATATTTTTATCAGCAAAGATTCCTGTTACTACAAAATAAACGATGGCGGTGCTGTATCACAGGTAAATTTTAAGCTGACAAATGCTGAAATTGATAAACTGTATATGGTGTTTAAAGAAAATGATTTTGACGAAATAGATACTTATGAAGAAAAAGTTTATGACCGCGGAGGTGAAAGCATTTCATTAAGCTGGAAACCAGGAAAACATGCACAGGTCAGCAATTCCGGAATGTCTTTTATCAAAGAATCATGGCATAAAGAATGGAATAACTGCGTAAATACAATTGAAAAGATCGCAAAAGGTGAGATGGAAAAACAACTAAAGAACTACGAAATTATTTTTGATAAATCTCTGTACGGCAAGGAGCTCTATATGCAGATAAACCGCGATGTAGTTTTTAAAAAAGGAAAATTAATAAGTGAAATTAGCAGCGATGATAATTTTGTAAAAATTGTAATGCTTTCACCGGGATATCATAACGCGTCAGTTACTGTTGATAAATCATATAACACCATAAAGATAAATGCCGACAGCACAAAAAGCCTCCGGCTTTATATGGTCAACGATTCCCTTAAACATGAATTTTTGAATTAAATATGCTGAATTTCACCCCCTCTTAATCTCCCCCTTTCTGGGGGAGATGAGAACTCAGCTGAAAGTTGAGTTCGAAGAGGGGGTAAATTCAGAACACAATTTCAACCTATCATTGAAACTTAAACCCCAATATTCGTGTTACAACACATAACTAACCACTAACTAACTGTAAAATAACATGATTAAAAATTTTTTAAACAAGTATAGTGATGCAGGAATCCTTTTTTTGCGGATTGGCATCGGTTTTGCATTTATTTTCGTTCATGGCTGGGGTAAAATTATGGGTGGTCCCGAGCTTTGGGGCAAACTGGGAGGCTCTATGGCTAATTTAGGTATCACATTTGCCCCTGTTTCTGGGGTTTTATGGCTGCTATATCTGAATTCGGGGGAGGTATATTAATACTGCTCGGATTATTCACACGCCCCGCTTCGGCATTTATGGCATTTACAATGCTTGTAGCCTTCATTCAGCATTCATCCAAGCTGGATCCGTGGAACCGCACAATATATCCCATGGAAATGTTTGCGGTATTTATGGCTTTGTTGTTTATAGGGGCAGGTAAATACAGCATAGACGCTTTGTTATCAAGAAAAAAATAATTTATTTATTCTATTACGGCTTCCTTTGTTCCCGGGTTTATGCCCGGGAATGTATGTTATTTTATTAACCCTGGTAATTATTTCCCTAATTTTCTTTATCTTTGTACAATTAAATCAATTAAATTTTTATTACCACAATGACCAGAAAATTACTTTTCCTTTTAATTTTTCTTTTTCCTGTATTTACATTCTCACAGTTCGATGACCTCCTCAAAAAAACTGTTGTACCCGATATTCTGGAAGAAAAGAATATCACAACATCAATTGATGATGCTCTGCCTGTTACCTTCTGGGTAAGTGATATTGATGAGTATTACGACCCCGTTGAGCCCGCTGATTACAACGCACCGCTTGGTCCCGGTTATTACCGCATGACGGTTCAAAGCTATTGCCTGAAGGCGGGAACACACGGTCCTACCAAAGGCTCAGGTCATTTAATTGCGCCGATAAAAGGTAAGCTTGATAATCTTGTAACAAACATACTCAACCGCTCCGCCGAGCATCCCCAAATAGCGCAAAAAGATATTCAGCTCCTGTTATGGTCAATTATATACGGCGCAAAATTCACTGACTTAAATCCTGAGCTTCAGCTCAGAGTTAAACCGCTGCTCACTCCCGCAGAAATTGCCGAGCTCAGTGTTGGCATCAGTGATATGCCTTTAGACCTGCTGCCTGATGAAGTCCGTTCTACTGCAAAGTTTTACAAAGACCTGCGCGGCAAGATAACTGATCCATCATCTAACTTTGAAGATATCGAAAGCATGGCAGTACTTACCGGCGAAGCTCCCTCAAATATGATGAAGAAACAGATTGATCCGGGTAACTGGGCTTATATAGGTGATGGTTTTTATATGCGTATGATGCCAATAACGTATTCACATTCAATCCTGGAGCTTTACCGGCCGCAGTCAGTAAACATTACCCGTGACGATAAAGGAAGAATTACACTGTTTGAAAAAGACGGGAACAGGATAGAAATTTCATTCATTGATGAACCCGGGAGCGATGTTTTAAAAGCGGATGACGGAAAATATTATCCAATCTACAGATTCAAATCTGTTAAGTATATTGGAACAAATCCGGGTGAAGAAGATATTACGGAAAATTTTGGCTGGATGATAAGAGGTGACGGAAAAGAACTTAAAAATATAACAGAATATAAAAATTATCCGCAGGACCCTTCAAGTGCATTATATAAAGCACGTTTGCAGACAGCAAACGATTTTTTAAAGAAAGTAAGCAAATATAAAAACAGCTCTAATAATCCCGGCAAAGGTTCTGAAAATGATCTGGCTCAGTCTCAGTTTAATGCAGATAAACATCAAAAAGACGGAATGGATGCTGTAAAAAATCCTGCTGATTTTAAAAAGAAATCCAACTGGATAAAAAAACATAAAAATCTGGAAAAAGACTGGTGGGACTGCGCTACAAACGCGCTTGCAGGCGGTTCATGCGATGATGATGATACCCCAAAGAAACCAAATCCCAACAAAAAAACCGCTGCACCGGGAAATACAAAAGGTCAGCGCATTGCGCCAAGCCTTCGTAAATTCGGTGAGTAAAATATAGTATTACATACTGTTTATAAGTTTAAAACAATTGAAGCACAGACATTACGGTCTGTGCTTTTTCTTTATACATCAATTTAAGTATCTTTGTAAAGTAAAATCACCCAGTTGTTGGTGTTTTCACCAACAACTGATAATTTAGTCTGTTGTTGATGTTTACACCAATAACCAAGCAATAATGAAATTTAAAATTTACCTGGAATACGCCGGCGCAAATTATTCAGGCTGGCAGAAACAGCCCGGTGAGTCAAAAGTAAAGACTGTTCAGGGCACACTTATTACAGCCATTCAATCTGTCTTCAAAAAAAATAAGGGGGTTAATAAGTTCATAGACCTGCAGGGCTCGGGAAGAACAGATGCCGGGGTACATGCAATCGAACAGGTGGCACACCTTGAGTGCGAAACAATGCTTGCTCCTGAAATACTGAAAATGAAAATAAACGATGAGCTGCCGGGGGATATAAATATTCTTGAGATTGAAAAGACCCGCCCTGATTTTCATGCGCGCCACAGCGCCAAATCACGGCAGTATTTGTATGTAATTTCCAAACGCCGCACGGCGTTTGAAAAACGCTTTGTATGGTGGGTAAAAGATAAGCTTGATGTAAAAAAAATTAAGAATGCATCAAAGCTGTTTGTCGGCATGCATGATTTCAAAGCGTTTTCGGACGATACACCGGGTGATAAATCCACCAAATGCCTGGTTGAATCATTAACAGTTTCCGAAGATGATAATAAAATATACATCCGTATAAAAGCTTCTCACTTTTTATGGAAGATGGTCCGGCGAATTGTAGGCGCGCTTGTTGAAGCCGGCAGGGGCAAAATGAAAAACGAAGAAATATCCGAATTACTTTCAGCCCCGACCCTCAAGAAAACCGCTGGCGGTTTTCGCAGTCCCGCTGCAAGCGGGATCAACACCAGGACGGGGGGTGAGGTCAAAGCCATCGCTGAATTCACCGCGCCGCCATCAGGTTTATTCCTCGAAAAAATTGAATATTAATTTACATTAGTGGCGTCAGGTATTTACCTGACGCGAATGCGGAGCATTCTGAATAATTGACAATAATACTAAACATAAATCTTTCACACTTTGCTCCCCTCCGGCGCTTTTTGCCGTCCCGCGCTTCTGCTTAGCGGGATAATGAACAGGAGAGGGGCTGGGGGTGAGGTAAACAAATGAAGCTATCCGAAATAAATCCAAAGCCCGAATATTTTGACCGCTATATGCATAAATGCGATGATGTTGATATCATCTCAGCGATCAGTACATCAATTAAAGAGGTTGAACAGATTCCACTGGATAAATGGAAAGCCATAGGGCTGAAAACTTATGCGCCGGGTAAGTGGACTATCAGTGATATTGTTCAGCATTTAATAGATGCTGAGCGTATCTTTATATACAGAGCGCTTTCAATTGCGCGGGGCGAAAAACAGCCCCTGCCCCCGTTTTCTGAAAATGATTATGTGACCGAAGCAAATGCTTCGGCAAGGGATCTGGACAGCCTGATTGCTGAGCTAAAAAACCTGCATATATCATTGCTTGATATGTACAGTTCATTTAGTCAGGATATTTTAATGCGCAGAGGAAAAAGCTTCGCAGGTGAATACACTGTTGCAGATATAGGTTTTATCATCCCGGGTCATCAGCGCTGGCATTTTGAGGTTATAAGGGATAAATATATAGAACTGTAAATAAAAAACCCCCTTGAAAAGGGGTAGAAAAATTTTCAGGTATAGTTAAAACATCAATTTAACTATTTTTTCAAACAACTGTAAAATTAAGCCGGTGATTTAATTACAACCTCCACTCCAAAAACCTCCTCGAACAGTTTTTTCTTGCTGTTTGTGCCCCATATAAATCTAGCTGTACTGGTGGTACACTTCATGGCGGGTGGTACGGTAATTAGCAGAACGCAGTTCCGCTGCTTTTAACCGGCCTATGAAAATTTCTGTAAAAAAATCGGCTTTGCAGAAACAGCACAGGAAAAGCTGTCTGAGTCCCGATGTAATCGGGACGAGTTCTTTTCCTGTAAAGCAAAGCTGATTTTAGGAAATTTT
>LLZO01000267.1 GCA_001567545.1 Candidatus Tepidiaquacellales bacterium OLB5 | reverse complement strand
GGGCGGGAAAGCCGTTCACCGGTGCAAAACAGGAAGGACCATCAGGAGGAGCTGTTGGTTTTTGACCTGAATGCGACTATGCAGGTTGCTCAGAACATTTATGATATACTTAATCAGCCACTGGATAATCCGTTTAAAACCATGCAGGCGATATTGCAGATAGCAATGCAGGTTGGCGGACTGCTGCAGGGCGGTGGCGGCATGGGCGGGGGCTTCTTAAGCTTTTTAGGGCCAATTGGAATGGGTGTCGGCTTACTGGGTAATATATTCGGATCGATATTCGGCGGCAGCAAAAAAGGCAGAACCGGCGGAAGCGGTAATATGCAGAGAATGGGTGCAATGTTCAGAACGTTTGCACAGACAGGATTTTTGGCAGAACTACCCCCGCAGGTACTGGCAGGCGGATACAGCTCCGGCAGTATTAACATGGGAAATGATCTTTATATCAACGGAAGGAAAGTGGACGGTAAATTTAAAAAAGAAGTTGTAACTGACGGACTGATTTTAAAAGATTTTTATATGAGGAATAAAAGCAAAAATTGATAAAAGCGCAAATCTATAAATATTATTATCGTTCGCATAACGCCAATGACCCTGAGCGTGAATTTAATTTTTTTTGCAACCGGAAGATATTCACCACTGCCTCCATTAAGAAATGGAGTTGATATTTTAGATGCAATTGAAATAACTGACCTGCTGGATGACTGTATAAGCGATTCAGATCTTGCTATCAGGGACAGAAAAGATGTAAGAACTTATGAAATAGCCAGATTCAGTGTAAAACTTGATATAAAAAATGAAGCAAGAAGTGCGCTGCTCGGTCATAACATTGAAGAATTTTTCACCAAAGATAATATAAAAAAAAGGAAGCTGTATTTCAGGTTATTTTACGGAAACCGGAAATTTGAAGGCTTTGTAGATATTGCAAGTATCAACTGGGATTTTACATGGCTAGACGGCAAGGATGATATTGAGTTTGATGTTGACGATCCAATAAATGAATTATTTGATGGAATGGAAGCAGCAGAAATAACAAAAATGTATTATAATTCAAAGATACCTTATGATGATTATTTTGAAAACTATCACTTTGTTTATTTCAAAAATAACGGCACAATAAATTATTATATTGACAGAACCAATTTTGTACAAAAAATGACTGCTTATTGGGGACCTGATGCCACTAAGCCTATTATGGCAGGTTTTTTGCAAGCAAAATTAATTGATAGTAACCCAGGATATAAAGTATATGATGCAACGTTATCATTCAGCCGCGGGATTGGTATGCTTTTCAAGCTGCAGAGTGTGGATGATGCAGGTGAAATGCCGCTTGAAGTGCGGCCATTCCGGATATTCTATTACTTTGAAACTGACGGTTTTACAAATGAAGTAATTGAAAATGCAAGAGTACATCGCAGAGCTTATAAATGGTACAATAAACAGCATGTGTTAATACCTTTCTGGCAATTAGAAGGACCAACTCAACCTTTTGTTGAGGCACACTATAACGGGTTATTGATGACCGCAGAAGCGCAGCAAATACATATTTCTGATTTTAGAGATGGTAATCTTTCACCTCATATATTAAAAATAAATGCCGGCGCAGCAAAAGATATGTATCAAGTTGCAAATTATCAGCCAACCGGTACCACAATGCATTTTTGGGTAAAAGATACATATTTGCTGGATTGCGAATATCCTTATAATCTTGCTATTGAAATACTTGAGCCCGGTACAGAGAGCTATAAACCTTTAAAACCAACTTATTGCAGATGCCTGGTAAAAGATTATACATTAGCTACAGTTGTTGGATTAACTGTATATCAGGATGATGTTGGGTTTCCGGATATTGTGCGTGCAACTACAATCCCGGTTTATAAATATTTGTGCGGTGATTTTAAGGAAAAGAATATCATTTCAATTGATTTCCCGCCTGATTCTACACTGGATGTTGGCAGCAAAGTAACATTTGAAGGAAAAGAGTACAGGGTTGAACGGATGTATAATTTTGACATTAAAAAGCAAAGTATAACACTGGAGATAACTGAAATCTGATGGGATATAAATTTTTAAACGGATGGAAGGTTTTCAGGATCATAGCCCGCAGGGTGAAGGCGGGGATTCACCCAATACGACTGAGACATTTAATTTTACATTTAAGAACGGCGGATTGGTTGAATCATATGAAAAACAGAGCATACGGCGTGAATACCTGAATGGTAAAAAGCGGAAACAGGTATTTTATGTTAATCTAA
>LLZO01000266.1 GCA_001567545.1 Candidatus Tepidiaquacellales bacterium OLB5 | reverse complement strand
AAGGATGCAAAAGAAAAAACATATACGTTTTTGAAAGAAAAGCTGAAGTAATTTCGCAGGTCAAAGGCATGCCTTTGACCTACGTTTGATTTCTTTTGATCAGATCGTCTCTTATCATTTTTAACCACTAATTGCACTAATAATCACGAATTTTTTCAATAGAGTTCAAATTTTCTTCACTTCTTGTATATTTAAGCATTAATAAAAATTAAGGATTAAATTTTCGTCTTTCATAAATAGTGCTGCTCAAAATAATTATTATCTTTTTTAATATTCATAGGACTTCAAAGACTTTGTGGTAGGCTTTGATAATATTTTTTAAGATCCAAACGAGTTTTTTGTTTTTTTACTTTTTTATACCCTGTCTGAGGTTTTAATTCGTTTAATTTGTGTAATTCGTGGTTTGTTTTTTCTTTTCGGTTTAAAATTAATAATCCAGTAAATTCTTCAACTGTACCTTAAATCTTTCCTTTGGAAAGAAGTTCTGCTCAAGCTCAATGGCAAACGGTACCGGGGTATCAAGTGAACCTGAGCGCACTACGGGAGCATCAAGATATTCAAACAGGTTCCCGCTTATCCATGCTGCAATTTCGCCGCCTATTCCGCCAAACAATGTATCTTCATGCAGGATTATAACCTTACCGGTTTTCTTAACACTCTCGGCTATTGTTTCATGATCAAGCGGCAGCAGTGTGCGCAGGTCAATTATATCGGCGGAAATTTCCTTCATTTCCTCCAGTGCATTTAATGCCCAGTAGACACCCATACCGTAAGTAATAATTGAAACATCACCGCCTTCCTGCTCATATCTTGCCCTGCCTAACGGCAGAGTGTAATATCCATCGGGTACATCTTCGCTCACACTCCGGTAAAGAGCCTTGTGCTCAAAATAAAGCACCGGATTAGGGTCTTCAAATGAACTGAGCAGCAGGCCCTTTGCATCATACGGAGTAGCGGGATACACAACTTTAAGTCCGGGTACATGGGTGAACCATGCCTCATTGCTTTGTGAATGGAAGGGTCCCGCGCCTACGCCGCCGCCGGTCGGCATTCGTATTAACACATCTGCATTCTGCCCCCAGCGGTAATTTATCTTTGCAAGATTGTTTACTATCTGGTTAAATCCGCAGGTCACAAAATCAGCAAACTGCATTTCAACCATTGATTTATAACCTTTTATTGAAAGACCCAATGCTGCGCCAACAATTGCTGATTCACAAAGCGGTGTGTTGCGTACCCGTTCTTTGCCGAACTCCTTATAAAAATTCTCTGTTACCTTAAAAACCCCGCCGTATTCTGCAATATCCTGACCCATCAGCACAAGGTTATCATGCTTTTTCATTGCTTCTCTTAACCCGTCTGATACGGCATCAACAAATCTTCTTTCCTTCGATTCATCACCGGGTTCTGTTATTACCTGCTCAAA
>LLZO01000265.1 GCA_001567545.1 Candidatus Tepidiaquacellales bacterium OLB5 | reverse complement strand
ATTGACGGTGTCAGGCTGTGCAAAGCGGTCCGCCACCGTTATAATAATAACGATATGGATGACCTTCGGAGAAAACTGGAGGAATCACAGAGAAAAGGCGCGAAGAACATTTTAATTGTTACCGACGGTGTTTTTTCAATGGATGGATATATTGCAAAGCTCGATAAGATTGTTAAGATTGCCGAAGAGTATGAAGCATTGACAATGGTTGATGAATGCCATGCCGCGGGATTCCTCGGAAAAACCGGAAGGGGATCAACTGAATACTGCGGTGTTATGGGTCAGATTGATATCATTACAGGAACGCTGGGTAAAGCTTTAGGAGGCGCAATGGGCGGATATACAACCGGCAGAAGGGAAATTATTGAAATGCTTCGGCAGAGATCAAGGCCATACCTGTTCTCAAATTCACTTGCGCCGGCAATAGTAGGTGCTTCGATAGCAGTATTCGATATGCTTTCATCAACAACTGAACTTCGCGACAGGCTTGAAGATAACACTAAATATTTCCGCGGTGAAATGGGAAAGCTTGGGTTTGATATCAAGGAAGGTACTCATCCGATAACTCCGGTTATGCTGTATGATGCAAAGCTCTCACAGGATTTTGCAAATATGCTTCTGAAAGAAGGAATATATGTAATCGGATTTTATTACCCCGTTGTACCAAAAGGCAGGCAAGAATAAGAGTGCAGGTTTCAGCCGCGCATTCCCGCGAACATCTTGATAAGGCAATAAAAGCATTTGAAAAAGTCGGGAAAAAGCTGGGGGTATTAAAGTAAGTCTCTGAGTGTATAGAGTGAATAGAGTGTGTTGAGTGTTTAGAGTGTTCTGTATATAGTGCTTGAAAAGTGAATACTGTTTTTTTAGTTTTAATTAAACATTTCTTTAATAATAAAATAAATTTTAAATGGCAAGAATTAATCGTTTTGAAGATTTAATTTGCTGGCAAAAAGCTAAGATTATAGTCAAAGATGTTTATACTCAAACAAAAAATTGGTGCTTTTTCAAAAGATTATTCATTAAAAGATCAAATCAGGCGCGCAGCTGTTTCAGTTTTGTTAAATATTTCAGAAGGTTTTTGCAGGAAAACGCATAAAGAGTTTAAACAATTTCTGTTTTTTGCTCATGGTTCATTGGGAGAAATTCAAAGTGCTTTGTATGTTGCATTAGACCAGGAGTATATTTCTCAAAAAATATTCAAGGAAATTTATGAAAAATGTGAAGAAGATTCTAAAAAAATCTCAGGTTTAATAAAGTCATTATAAAAATACATCTATATACTTCATAAAATGTTTACTTAATGTATTAATTACCCGTTCACTCAAATTCAACTTACTCATCCTTGAAAACACTCATCACTCAATACACTCACCACTCAATACACTAAATTCAATATTATTGATTTTTCATCAAATATTTTAATTTCATGAAATCTTTAGTTTAGTTTTATTAATGATTTATTTAAAATTGACTTAAGTCAAAGCATACCCATTATATACCTCCTATATTTATATTGTATAAATGGATCATAATTAAAAAATATCAAAAGGAGGCTTAAAATGGGAAAATTATTAATTATTTTATCCTTAATGTTTTGTTTGTTTGCAGGCTGCGGAAAAGATGATTCTACCAAATCCACCGATAAATCAGGTGATAAAAAAACCGAAACAAATCCGGGCGGACAGTCAAATGTAAAAGATGATGTTTCAGAAAAGGATATTGTAAAAATTGCTGCAGGTTCAAAGGATCACACAACACTTGTTAAAGCACTGCAGGCAGCAGAGCTTATCGATGTTCTTTCAAATGCCGGACCGTTCACAGTTTTTGCACCAACCAATGCTGCATTTGATAAACTTCCGGCAGGCACGCTGGATGACCTGTTAAAACCGGAAAACAAACAAAAACTGACTGATATCCTTCAGCACCATGTAGCTGTAGCGGTTTATTCAACTGATATGCTGAAAGACGGACAGGTAATAAATATGGTTGACGGAACCAATGCTACAATAAGTAAAAAAGACGGTGTTATTATGATTGATAAAGGCAAGGTAGCAGCTTCTGTGAAAGCTTCAAACGGGATGGTTCACATAATTGATGAAGTTGTTCTGCCTCCTTCCAAATAGATACTTATTTTAAATAAAGTTTTGATAAATTTGATTCTGTAGAGACGACCCGGTGGGTCGTCTCATTTTTAATTACCACGAACCAGCCCTTTTTTTTGTATAACTTAAAACTCTTAAATGATTATCTTTGTTCTGTTTAATGAAAACAATAATTTAAGATAATTGTTAATTTACCGCTATATATTAAAGGCACATTTTGCTCCATTTATAATTTCTTTTTTTATTGTTATTTTTGTTTTTACGTTCCAGTTTATTTATAAATACATAGATAACCTGGTAGGTAAAGGGTTAAGCTGGTGGATAATCACACAGTTAATTACGCTTAACCTCGCATGGATGGTAACCTTGGCCGGACCCATGGCAATGCTCATAGCGTCACTAATGGCATTTGGTTCTTTGTCATCTACCAACGAAACGACTGTAATGCGCTCCAGCGGATTAAGTTCTTTCAGGCTTGTTCTGCCTGTTCTGCTGGTTTCAGGAATACTTTGTTACGGACTGATTCTGTTCAATAATAAAGTTCTGCCTGAAGCAAACCACAGAACAAGAGTGCTTATGACCGATATTCAGAGAACGCGTCCCACTTTTGTCATAGAAGCGGGAAGGTTCACTGATGATATCAGCGGTTACAATATGCTTGTCAGGAAAACTTTTGAAAATTCCAATAAGCTTGAAGGAGTATTCATAATTGATAACTCTAACCAGGTTTATTCAAATACTCTGACTGCTGACAGCGGAATGATTAATTTTTTCCAAGGATTATTCGAAGATAATACTTGACCTGTTCAACGGAGAGATCCACCAGATCGATAAAAAAAATGCGAATACATCCTACAGGAAGATCAGATTTGAAAAGCATATTGTTTCAATTGATGCCCAGGGATTCGGTTTCAACAAATCTGATGAAAATACATTTTCCCGCGGAGACCGCGAGCTTAGCGCTGACTCAATGAGAAGCCTCGTTAATAATATAATTAACGGGTATAAAACTGAAAGGGATAATTCAATAATCCAGATAAGGAGTATTGCTTCAGAGCTTGGAACAGTTAAGTATGATTCAGCAGCTAATGACAGTGTTGCAGGTAGTTTAAACAGGCTTAAGATCCAGTCAATCCTGAACAGGTATAAAGGGTTAAAACAGAAATATATGACCCAGACACAGGTGCAGAGATCGAACAGCAAACAGGTTGATATGTACCTGGTTGAAATATATAAAAAGTATTCAATTCCTTTTGCATGTGTTGTGTTTGTTTTAATTGGAGCGCCGCTTGGAATGATAACCCGCAAAGGCGGGTTCGGAGTGGCAGCCGGAATGAGTTTAGGATTTTTCCTCTTATATTGGGCATGTTTAATAGGCGGCGAAAAATTAGCTGACAGAGAGCTGTTAAGTCCGTTTTTAAGCATGTGGGTGGCAAATATTATTTTAGGTATTGCAGGAATTTATTTGGTTTTCAGGGATAGCTTAAACATAAGAAGATTGTTCAGATCTAAAAGAGCAATAAATAAAGAAGTTTAAGATTTTAAAGTCAAGTCCCGGGCAACAGTTTTTTACCCAACCCCGCCAGGTTCGAAAGAAAGCAACGGTAAGTAATTGATTGTGTGATCCGGGTAACTTGACTTTTTTTATTAAAAACGCTTTCAATTAAAAATATATTAAAATGGAAAAATCCAGGGTTTTAATTACGGGTTTGGGCGGTATTGCGCAGATAGTTCATTTGCCCATATTAAGCAAAATGGAAAATGTTGAGATTGCAGGAATTTGCGATATCGATAAATCCAAAACTAAATCAATTGCACAAAAATACGGCATAAAAGAAGCATATACATCTATTGATGAAATGCTGAATAATGTAGAAGCTGACTGCCTGATTGTTACATCGCCAACATCACTTCATCATGAACATTCAATTAAAGGACTTAAAAAAGGACTGAACGTACTTGCTGAAAAACCGCTTGCAAGGAATTATGCAGAAGCAGCAGAAATTGTAGATGCAGCAAAAAAAGCCAAAAAGCTGCTTATGGTCGGTATGAATCACCGCTTTTTGCCGGAAGTTATGATGCAGGAAAGCTTTGTTTCTGCCGGTGAAATAGGCGAGGTTTTTTATATTAAAGCCGGCTATTTAAAAAAGAAAAGCACAACAGAAAAATGGTCGGTAAATAAAACCGAATCAGGCGGCGGTGTTTTTATGGACCTTGGTATAGTTGTTCTTGATATTGCATTGTGGATGATGAAATTCCCGAAAATTAAAACTGTTTCAGCAGTAAATTATAACCATGCATTTAAAAATGTTGAGGACTCGTCTTTTGTACTTTTAAGGTTCCATAACGGATCTACTATCTCAATAGAAACAAGCTGGTCTCTGCACCGCTCCAATGATATGTTTTACGTGAATGTGTACGGAAAAGAAGGGTCATCAAGCATTAACCCGCTCAGGATATATAAAAATATGCACGATACACTTGTGAATGTTACCCCTGTGAAAATTGAAAAGCCGGCTAATGTGTTCAAGCGTACATATGAATATGAACTGAATAATTTTATCAATTCTGTGCAAACAGGCAAGCCATCACTTTCAGACGGTTCGGAAGCGCTGGAAAGAATGAAAATTATCGATGCAATTTACGAATCTGCGCAGTCCGGAAAAGAAATAGAACTGTAAGAGAAATAGAACTGAAATATTGATAAATAAAATTGGTATAATTGGAGCCGGAACAATGGGCAGCGGCATTGCCGCAGCTTCTGCTATCAGTGGTTTCAGCACTTTTTTATATGACCTGTTCCCGGAATCGGTTGATAAAGCTTTTTCAGCAATTAAAAAAGGGTGGCAGAAACTGGAAGAAAAAGGCAAGCTGAATGCTGATAAAAGGAATGCAGCTGAAGGGAATCTGCAAAAAGCAGCGGAGCTAGAGGGACTGGCTGACTGTGATATTATTATCGAAGCCGCTGTTGAAAATATTGAACTGAAAAAAGACCTTTATAAAAAACTGGATAAAATTTCAAAACCCGAAGCAATTCTGGCAACAAATACATCTTCGTTTTCCATCACTTCAATTTCAACAGCTGTTAAAAATAATCCCGGCAGGGTAATAGGAATGCATTTTTTTAATCCCGCCAATATAATGAAGCTGGTTGAAGTAATTAAAGGAGAATTCACTTCAGAAGATACTGTTATTGCTGTTGCTGAGCTGTGCAAAAAAATGGGCAAAGTCCCGGTATTGTGTAAAGATACTCCTGCCTTTATTGTTAACAGGGTTGCCAGGGCTTTTTACGGTGAATCACTTAAGATTTTGGGAGAAGAATCACTCGACCCTGCATTAATAGATACAATTATGAAGGAAGAAGGCAGCTTTGCCATGGGACCGTTTGAGCTTATGGATCTGATAGGCATTGATGTTAATCTTTCCGTTACCAAATCAGTTTATGAAGCATTCTTTTATGACCAGAAGTATAAGCCAAGTCCGATACAGCAGAAGATGGTGGATTCAGGTTTGCTGGGAAGAAAAACAGGGCAGGGATTTTATAAATATTGACAGGAATTGTTTTTTTGCGAGGAGCGTTAGCGACGTTTACCCCGTTGGGGAAGCAATCTCTATTTCTAAGAAAACAAATATTTGATCAATCTTAATCAAACATATCTGCGAAAAATTGTTTTATTTTTTATTATCTTTGTAAAACAAACCAAAGCATATAAATGCAAACATTACTAAAAATATTAGGATTTGTAACAATTTTTATCGGTATCATTGCCGGTATTTATGTAATATCTGATGCGCTTAGCCTGTATGCCAGCTTAAAAGGAGCTCCTAATCCGTATATGGAGCAGGTTTACCTGATAAAAATTGTTGCTGGTGGTGCTATTATATTATCCTCAATAGTTTCTGGTATGCTTTATTTAAGCTTTGGTATAGTTATTGAGCTGTTAGACAGTCTTAACCACCGCATAATCATGTTCCTTGATGCTCTGGAAAAGTCAAAAAAGCCGAAAGAAGACGATGATTTTAGTTATTGAAATTTTATATTTAATATCTAGAAG
>LLZO01000264.1 GCA_001567545.1 Candidatus Tepidiaquacellales bacterium OLB5 | reverse complement strand
AAAAAAACCTCTTCCAAAGTACTGTTCATACCAATAGGGACCGGAATAACCGCTGGTTGACATATACACAATATCAGGATCTTTGGTACTGAAAACGATGTTTTGAGGAGATTTTAGAGCGGAAACTCCATTTCCAATAGTAGCCCAGTTTAAACCATAATTAGTTGAACGCCAAATATTTATATTATTACCAGCCGCGTTTCTTCTTGCCGTATAAAAATACCCCGCATCTACGGGATGTTCGCATATTGCACCCAACCAGTCATTACCTCCATCCCATTTACCGGGTAAATCAATTAAACTATTGCGATCTATACCACCATTAGTGCTTAGATGAATACTTCCCGGTGTATTGCCGGTAATTCCAATAACAATATTAGGTTGAATTTTAGAGTTTATAACATTTGTCCCGTCTCCAAAAGCCCACATTCCAATCTCAAAATTTGAAGTTTCCCTGCGTACAAAACCATTATCCTGATTTCCAGCCACAATTCTATAACCGGGATTAATCATTCTGTACGTATTCATCAATGGTAGGCCTGTATTGGCATTAGACCAGGAAACGCCATTGTTTAGTGAGAAATAAATACCACCATCGTTTACAACCGCTATTTCATTGTAATTATCCGGGTTAATAGCCATGTGATGAAAGTCATCATGCATTGAAGCGCCGATTTCATTAAATGTTACACCATAATCAGTACTTTTGAATAGATCTATCCCGCCTACATAAATAATACTAGGGTCATCAAGACTAATATTTAAAAGCATATTGTAACCGCCCTGAGATGATGTATTACAGTTATAGGGCCCGTGAAAAGATTCACCACCATTAGTTGAAACAAAAACTGAAATAATTCCATCTTGAGTAATAGCATAAATATAGTCGTCATCATTTTCATACACTGCGATATGTGTTCTGCCAATAGGCTGGAAATCATCTCCTGTATATACAGTAAATGTTTCCCCTCCATCTGTAGAGGTCCTGAAGCCAACACCCGGAAAAAGCAAATCATCCGATTTTGGGCCAGTCATGAAGGCTTTATATTCATTCTGTGATGAAAACACAATGTCATTGCAATGCAGACCTGATGTGCCCGATACAACACTCCAGTTATTCCCGCTGTTTGTGCTTCTGAAAAGCCCCTTGCTTGTAGCAGCAAATACGTGGCTTGGATAGTTAGGGCGGATAGTTATTCTGAATATCTGCATATTTGATCCAAGTCCGTTGCTAATATGAGACCAGCTATCACCCCAGTTAGTGGTTTTATATATGCCATTGCCAAGGTATGCGTAAACAAAACCGTATATCCCTTCGCCTGTGCCGTAATATATAGTAGGCGGTTCTGTGGAATTATCAACTCCGATTGCGCCAGAAGTATTCGATTTTAAATAACCGTTTGGGTCCATATAAGTCCATACTGTGCCTGATTTTTTCCAAATACCACCATTTGGAGCGCCAATAACAAATATATTATTACCTGCATATTTTACTGTATTTATTCTACCAGTAAAGCCACTCAAATTTTCCCATGTTCCTGCTGCGGGATTCATGTAATAGCCGCCGGATCTTATATAATCTCTTTCAGTAAGTGCGTTTTGCATAAAATTTTCAGAAATTGTGTCATATGGGGCATATCGCTGACTATAAAACCATTTAGTTCTCTTATATCCGGAGCTATCCCCTGCCGAATATATAATAAATGAATTTATAAAAAGGAACAGTAAAACCGGGATCATGAAATTCTTCATTTTGGTTTTCTCCTTTAGAAGTTTTAGCTTAGAAATTTATTTTACAACTATCATTTTTTTGTTTCTTTAAAATTATCAGCGCTGAGTGTATATAAATACATCCCAGATGAGACATTATCAGAAGTATATTCAACGTAATAAATGCCTATATTCTGTTCCTTATTAAGCAACTGTTTTACTAATTTACCGGTGATATCATATACATTTAATTCAACATTTGCTTTTTTATATAATTGATATTTTATAATTGTAGATGGATTGAATGGATTGGGGTAATTTTGATGAAGCAAATAATCTAAAGGTGTATTATTAGAGTTACTTATAATGCCCACAGTTTGTGAATACTTTATAGTAACATAATCAAATATTACCCCTCCTCTATCACTTAAACCGGTTACAAAGACATTGCTATTTTTATCGACAGCAACTTCATATGCAATATCTTCTGAATTTGCAATAGAGTTATTGTAAGTGGCTAACCAAGATTGGCTGCCGTTGGAAAGATATTTTACTGTAACGTAATCCCATGTTACTCCTGAATTTCTGCTTCTGCCGGTTATATAAATATTATTGGAATCATCTAGGCTTAACGAATATGCCTCATCATTGTCATTTGCTGATCCATTGTATTTCTTAACCCATAATGAATCGCCAATTGTACTATACTTAATGGTAACATAGTCTACTCCGCTTCCACTTCCGCTACTTGTTCCCGTAACAATTATATTTCCAATATTGTCAATTCCCATATCATGAGCATTCTCTCCTCCCAAACCATCATACTGCCTTTGCCACTGCAAAGAACCTATTGCATTATATTTTACAGTAAAAATTTGTCCCCCAGATTGTCCTGTAGCATATACATTTCCTGCAGCATCAACTCCAACTTTTGCCAAAGAACTGCTTGGGGTGATTGATGCATTGTTAACCCATTGAAATACCGCGTTTGAATCATATTTAATAATAAAAAATACCTGGCTTCCGTTTGTAGTGTGTATCTTATTTCCCGCGATTATTACGTTTTTCTGAGCATCCAGTGCAATGCTCAAAACCGGAAAGCGCTGGTTTGTTTCTGTATATTTTCTTGTCCATGCAGTATCGCCGCTTTGGTTATATTTTATTATCAGGCTTTCATTGCTTGTAAAGCCTCCAACATAAACATTTCCCTGTTTATCCATTACAATATCTCTTGGTTCATCGCTTGTGCCGGAGTCATATGTCTTTATCCATTGCTGAACGCCTTGTGGACTATACTTTATGGTTACAATGTTGTAAGGCCCAAAATCGGGACCAGATGAAAAGGTGATAAAACAATTTCCAATACTATCTGCTATAACACCGTAAGGCAATTCATTTCCGGGTCCCTGGTATTTTCTTGTCCAAATCGTATCACCTGCTGAATTATACTTTATAAGTATTACATCATTATTCATGTCGAGAATTTCTCCAAAAACATAGCAATTACCTATTTTATCAAGCGTCATTTTATTAGGAATGGCACTGGAGCCAGTTGGACTTTCATATCTTGCCACCCACTCCTGTGTTGGCTGAGCTGTAGCAATTTGCAAAAAGCAATTAGCAATGTACAATAAAATAATTAATTTACCTGTTTTTTGTATCATTTTAACTTTTTTAATTTTTCTGTTAATCACCGGAGCAAAGGTGGTTATGGGTTGTCGTGAATATATATCTTATCAGGTCCGGTTGTAATTGAATAAATAATTATAAAAAAGTCAAGGGCAATTTTGCAGTATAACGTAATGTAATTATTTATTTTATAAATTTATTTAAAATAGTGCAATAATATATGTACAGAAGCCCCGCCGGTGGCGTCTCAATACCGCCTAGCTGCCATAAAGCCGGGATTTAATCAGAAAACGGTTCCCCGTAAATGACTTGACACTGTAATAATCATATATTAATTTTGATATATATGCATTTAGCATATATTTGCTCTTTTACATATGGGTTTCAGTAAAATTTAAAGCTCACTTATGATGCATGTATGACTCCGCCAGGAGTCAAATGTTTGCAGATAATGGTATAACAAAACAGAACGACCCCGTAGGGGTTGAACCCAATTGGTGTAAACAGAAAAACGTGTGACCCCGCCGGGGTCAGTGTATTCCCGGAATTTTTCCGGTTATTAACATTTGACCGCTCTGCGGTCAGTTTAATAAACCCCCGAATAAGATTTCCGGCAGGATAAATATTTCTTTCTATCCCTGATTTATTACTGTTCAGGCTTCTCATCCCCCTTCGGCCGAAGGGGGGACGGAATCACTGCATACAATAAACTGAAAATTTTTCGTTAATTGAAATCCTTGTTAAATCACCGATGGGGGTTTGTGGAAAAAATATTTAACATAGCGCTCCTCCCCTTTTCCCTAAGGAACTCCTTTGGTACAGTGGAGGGGATAAACGCTCCATTGGTACGTTTAGATGCGGGGTCAATATATTTTGTTTTTAAAAATAATTCATAGTAACGCCCAATGTCACTTACAATGTCACTGCCAATCTGCATTATTATTGGCTTTGCAAAATATGCAGTTAACAAAAACATCACATTTTCACCAAAAGCGTTCCCAAAAAACCATAAAAAAAAACACATGAATATTGGCAGTGAAACTGTATTTGTTGTTTCCAAATCCTGAATATGCCGGATACTCTCATAACCTGCTTTGCGGGGAGCGAAGCGGCGTTAACCCCTTTAGGGAAGCAATCTCATAAACAGGTCAGTAAGATTGCTTCACCGGATAAATCCGGTTCGCAAAGTCTGTACCCTCATCCCCAACTTCTTCAGGTCTAGGGAAA
>LLZO01000263.1 GCA_001567545.1 Candidatus Tepidiaquacellales bacterium OLB5 | reverse complement strand
TGCTGAAAAATGCTTATTATATTAAACACCGCGAAGCAGGATTTGAAAACAAAACATATAAACAGATAGCACAGGAAATGTTTGCTCTGGCTGACGGCGGTGTTATGAGCGCTAAGAAAGACGGACTTGTTAACATGGGAGGATTCCTGGCGCTTAAGGATAAAAAACTTGCTGATGAATGCACAAACCTGTTAATTATAACCGAAGGGTTTGCAACTTACGGCGGACTTTCTGGCAGAAGCATGGAAGCCATAGCTGTTGGCCTGCAGGAAGTTTTTGAACCGGCATACCTGCAGTACAGGATACGCAGTACGGCATATCTTGGCGAAAAGCTGTATAAAATGGGTGTGCCTTTAATTTATCCGATTGGCGGTCATGCTGTTTATATTGATGCAAAGGCATTCTACCCGCATATTCCCGTAAGTGAATATCCCGGGCAGGCAATGGTCTGTGAGCTGTATATTAAAGGCGGAATACGTTCAGTTGAAATAGGCTCTGTGATGTTCGGCAAGTACGATAAAGAAGGTAAGCTAATTCCGGCGCCAAATGAGCTTGTAAGGCTTGCGATTCCGCGCCGTGTTTACACTCAAAGCCACATAGAGTATGTTATTGAAGTGTTTGAAAAAATGTTCGAAGGTAAAGATAAAGTACGCGGAGTAAAGATAATAGAAGAGCCTGAATTCTTAAGGCATTTCACAGCTAAATTTGAGAGATTATAAAAACTGAAGTGATATCATTGTGAGATTATTTTTGTAGGCGTCAGACTTGTCTGACGCTTTTTTTATAGTTAATTTAAAACCGTTTCCGCAGAGTCTCCTGAAGGGACTCTGTGAACAATTTCATCTTAATAATACAGCTATCTTCCCCTCAGCTTATCCACACTCAGATCACTTGAATACCCTTCGGTATATGTAGCCCACGAAGCTGCAGGGTAAATTTTCTGCGGGTCATCTGCATCAACTTTTACATCTATAATACTTCCTTCCTGAATTTTATTCAGATGTAAGGCATCAACAAACCAGCCTGCTGAAGCGGTATAAGGAGCTGTGAAACCGTCGTTAATTTCGAATGTTAAAAATATCATTTTGGATATATCGCCGCCCTGTACTCCCTGGGAAACAGAAATTATCTTAGCCTTTGCAGGCTTAGCCTGTGCCTGGCGGCGTTTCGATTCCTGCGCCCATTTACTCAGTTTTTTAAAATCACTTTTAATCCACCAGATAATACCAATAATTATCAGTACTGGTATCCCGAAGCTTAGAATCATTATAATTGAGCCGGTTTCCATTTTTTTAACCTTTCCAATACAAAAATATGAATATGGATTAAACTAAAAAA
>LLZO01000262.1 GCA_001567545.1 Candidatus Tepidiaquacellales bacterium OLB5 | reverse complement strand
TGGGGGTTCGAGTCCCTCCTGACGTGCAACACTCTCTGGAATTAAAAATCAAAACGGAGTTCTTAAAGAATTGAAAGAAAAAATCATTGGCTTCTTTACTGATATAGTTAAGGAAATGAAGAAAGTAACATGGCCAAAAAGAGAAGAGCTTAAAGAATCTACGATGGTTGTGATTGCAACTTCTCTGATATTTGCTGTATTTGTATATATAGTTGATAAAATTCTTAATGAAGGTTTGAAGGTAATTTTTTAACAATTATGAGCGAAGTTAAAACTGAAAACATTATAACGTCTCCGGGCATGAAATGGTATGCAGTCAGAACGATTACCGGGCATGAAAAACGCGTTAAAAATTACCTGGATACAGAAATAGCCGAGCTGGGAATTCAGAATAAAATTTCACAGGTTTTAATTCCCGAAGAAAAAGTATTTGAAGTTAAAGGCGGGAAGAAGAAGATAAAATATAAAAATTTCTTTCCGGGTTATGTTCTGGTAGAAGCTTTGCTTGATAAGGAAGTTGTATATCTTCTGAATCACGCTCCTTCTGTACTGAAAATGGTTGGGGATAAGAACGATGCTATTGCATTAAGAGATGATGAAGTAAAAAGGATCATAGGCAGGATAAACGATTCAGACGAAAAAGAAAAAATTGATATGCAGTTTGAAAAAGGCGACCTTATAAAAGTAGTTAACGGTCCGTTCGTAAATTTTAACGGTACAATCAACGAAATTAACCTTGAAAGAATGAAAGTTAAGGTTATGGTGAGCATTTTCGGCAGAAAAACACCTATTGAGCTTGACTTTACACAGATAGAAAAAGAAAAATAATTAATTAACAATAAAGGTATCCGCTTCAATACCTTTTGATTTTGTGTTCATACAGTTCTCCCTGTAAGAACAAACAAAAAAATATTACGCACTCACAAAATAAAGATACATTAATTTAAAATGGCAAAAAAAGTAGTTGGATTTGTAAAGCTTCAGATCCCTGCCGGACAGGCAACTATGGCTCCGCCGGTAGGACCGGCACTGGGTCAAAGGGGCGTTAACGGTATGGAATTCTGCAAGCAATTCAATGCAAGAACATCAAAAGACCAGGGTCTGATAATTCCGGTAGTAATTACGGTTTTTTCGGATAAGTCTTTTACATTCATTACTAAGACTCCCCCTGCAGCCGTTTTACTTTTAAAGGCAGCAAAGCTTGATAAAGGCAGCGCTCAATCTAACAGGAATAAAGTTGGGAAAGTGACAAAAAAACAGGTTGAAGATATTGCTAACCTGAAAATGAAAGATCTCAACGCCAGGACAATTGATTCAGCCGTAAAAGTAATAGCCGGTACTGCAAGAAGTATGGGAATTACAGTAGAAGGATAACTAATACAAATGAAAGTTACAAAAAGAAGAAAAGATATAAACAGCAAAGTAGACTTTAAAAAAGAATACTCAATTTCTGAAGCTGTTTTAAAGCTGAAAGAAACTTCTAAAGCAAAATTCAATGAGTCGATTGATATTGCCATGAAGCTGGGCGTTGACCCAAGACAGGCAGACCAGCTTGTTAGGGGTACAGTTGCCCTGCCGCACGGAACAGGAAAAACCGTAAGGGTTCTTGTTATAGCAAAACCTGAAAAACAGGAAGATGCAAGAACAGCAGGCGCTGATCATGTAGGATTTGAGGACTACCTGAACAAGATCAAAGAAGGCTGGGCAGATGTTGATGTTATTATTGCTGCGCCAGATACTATGAGCGAACTTGGAAAATTAGGAAAAGTACTCGGACCGAAAGGATTAATGCCAAACCCCAAAAGCGGCACAGTTACAAACGATCTCGGCAAAGCAGTCGCAGAAGTAAAAGCAGGAAGAATTGAATTCCGCGTTGAAAAAGCAGGTATAGTTCATGCATGTATCGGCAAAGCATCATTTGAGCCGAACCAGCTTGAAGACAATATACATACTTTTATAAACCAGGTATTAAAATTAAAACCTGCAACTTCAAAAGGACAGTATGTTAAAAGCGTTACGCTTTCCAGCACTATGGGTCCAGGACTTGCGATCAGCAGGAACGAGTTAGCACATCATTAATATATTAATTAAAAGACTTTCATGACCAAGCAGGATAAAGAACAGTCAGTTCTAGAAATAAAAGAAAAATTAAACAAGGCATCAAGCATATATTTGACGGATTTCAGCGGTTTAACTGTCGCTGAAAGCAATGAACTTAGAGATGAGCTTTTTATTGCTAAAGTAGATTTTAAAGTACTTAAAAATACTCTGGTAAAAAAAGCGCTTGAGCAGAGCGACGGAAGGTTTAACGACCAGTCAGAAAAACTCAACGAAAATCTTAAAGGACCAACCGGAATTATATTTGCATATGATGACCCGGTTTCTCCCGCCAAGATCATAAAGAAATTTTTTGATAAAGGCGAAAAACCAAAACTAAAGCTAGCTGTTGTTGAAAATGTTGCTTACGAAAGCAAACAGCTTAACCAGCTTGCCGCATTACAATCTAAGCCTGAAATAATTTCTTCAATAGTTGGAAGCCTGAATGCCCCGATATCCGGAATCGTTGGCGCGATCAACGCAGTTATCAGGGATCTTGCATCAATAGTTGAAGAAGTGGCTAAAAAGAAAGCAAATTAAAAATAAAATTTATAACCAAGGAGATACAAAAAATGTCTGTAGTAGAAGAATTAGTTGAAAAAATAAGCAACCTCACACTTGCAGATGCTGCTGAATTAAAGAAAGCACTGGAAGATAAGTTCGGCGTTACTGCTGCCGCACCTGTTGTAATGGCAGGAGCTACCGGCGGCGCTGCTCCAACTGCAGCTGCTGAAGAAAAAACAGAATTCTCAGTAGTTCTTGTTGATGCCGGAGCTTCCAAGATCAACGTTATTAAAGCAGTAAAGAATGCAACAGGCTTAGGCTTAACAGAAGCAAAAGGACTTGTTGAAAGCGCTCCGAAGCCGGTAAAAGAAGGCATTTCTAAAGCTGATGCTGATAAACTGAAAGCTGAGCTAGAAGCTGCCGGTGCTAAAGTAGAATTAAAGTAATTATTTAAATTATTTATAATAAAAATTCTATTCTATAGAAATAGGTTCTCACTGAAACCTATAAAATCAAAAATACGTAAAATTTAAAAACTATAGGCAAGCCATGACCTAATGGCTTGTCTATTACCTATTTATATTAACCCCCGCCGGGAGGTAAAAAAAAGATGCCAATAGACATATCTAAATTTAATTTCAACGGAGAACGCATTTATCTTTCCAAATCAGGAAAACAGCCGGATGCTCCGGACCTGTTGAATGTGCAGATCGAGGCTTTCAAGGAATTTTTACAGGAAGATACTGCACCGAATGAAAGAAATGATAAAGGAATGCAGGCTGTATTCCAGAGGAATTTTCCGATTTCGGATTCCAGAGAAACTGCACTTCTTGAATTCATAGAATACTACCTGGAAAAACCGCAGTATTCTATAAGGGAATGCCAGGAACAGGGATTAACTTATGCAGTTTCGCTTAAAACAAAACTCAGGCTTTCAACAAAGCCAAACAAAGAAGCCAAAGAATATACCAATGTTGTAGAACAGGATGTATATATGGGTAATATCCCTTATATGTCTCCATACGGCAGCTTTGTTATAAATGGTGCAGAACGAGTTATAGTATCACAGCTGCACAGAGCACCGGGAGTTGTATTCAGCGAATCCATGCATCAAAACGGTACAAAGCTGTTTTCTGCAAGAATAATCCCTATGAAAGGTTCATGGGTTGAATTTACTACTGATATTAACAATTGTTTATTTGCATATATCGACAGAAGAAAAAAATTCCCTGTAACAACAATTTTAAGAGCTTTAGGATATTCCACTAACGAGGAGATACTCGACCTGTTCGGACTGTTAGAAGTTGTGGAAAAGAAAGATCTTAAAAACTGTATGGGAAAGCAGCTTAGCGATGACCTGATAGATAAAGAAACCGGCGAATTAATCGCAGAAAAAGCTGCAGAAATTGATGAAGAACTTATAGAAAAAATAAATAAATCATCAATTACAAAAATAAAGTTATTTAAATCAGATAGACCTTATGAGGAATCTCTGATAGCAAATACCCTTAATAAAGATGCTGCACAGTCTGAAATTGATGCACTTGAACAGATCTCAGAGCAGTTAAGACCAGACCAGGACGACGAATCAGCTAAAAATTTAGTTGATAAGCTTTTCTTCAATGAAAAGAAATATGACCTGGGAGAGGTTGGAAGATATAAGCTTAATTATAAATTAGGGCTTGATATTCCTGCTGACAAAACAGTTTTAACAAAAGAAGATATAATTTCAATAATTAATTACCTTGTAGATCTTGAAGCAGGAAGAAAAGAAATAGATGATATTGATCATTTAGGCAACAGGCGTGTACGTTCTATTGGGGAGCAGCTTTCTGCCCAGTTTAATGTGGGTCTTGCAAGAATGTCCAGAACAATCCGCGAACGTATGAGCATTCACGATGAAGAAAATATTACTCCCGGAAACCTGGTTAGCGCAAGAACAATTACTACAGCGCTTGTTTCGTTTTTCGGAACAAGCCAGCTTTCACAGTATATGGATCAAACCAACCCGCTTAGTGAAATGACACATAAGCGCAGAGTATCAGCGCTTGGACCTGGCGGTTTAACCCGTGAAAGAGCAGGTTTTGAAGTACGTGACGTTCATTATACTCATTACGGCAGGTTATGTCCCATTGAAACCCCGGAAGGTCCGAACATCGGTCTTATTTCATCTCTTTGCACACATGCAAGAATAAGTGATTTCGGTTTCATAGAAACTCCGTACCGCAAAGTAAAAAACGGCAAAGTATTAAATGAAATTGATTACTTATCAGCAGAAAAGGAAGATGATTTCACGATAGCGCAGGTTATTTCAGATCTGGACGGAAATAAAATCACAGAAAGTAAGATAAAAGCAAGATTCAAAGGTGACTTCCCTATCGTTAATCCGGAGGAAGTTCAGTATATGGATATTGCCCCGAACCAGATAGTAAGCGCTGCAGCAGCGCTTATCCCCTTCCTTGAGCATGACGATGCTAACCGCGCGCTCATGGGATCCAATATGCAGCGCCAGGCAGTACCGCTTTTAAGGCCTGAGGCTCCGCTTGTTGGCACAGGGTTTGAGAAAAAAGTCGCAAACGATTCAAGAACACTTATACTTGCTGAAGCTGACGGTGTTATAGAACATGTTTCTGCAGACAGGATAGTTGTAAAATATGATATAGATAAAAATTCAGATGAAGCTTTATTAAGCTTTGATGATGAAGAAGTAAAAGAATATAACCTGATAAAGTTCTTAAGAACAAACCAGGATACTTCAATAAACCAGAAGCCGATAGTTAGTGTTGGCCAGCGTGTAAAAAAAGGCGATTGCCTTGCAGACGGCGCTGCTACTGATAAAGGCGAGCTTGCACTTGGCAGAAGCGTACTGGTGGCATTTATGCCCTGGCGCGGTTATAACTTTGAAGATGCTATAGTTATCAGCGAAAGAATTGTTGCTGAGGATATTTACACTTCAGTACATATCGAAGAGTATAACCTTCAGGTTAGGGATACAAAACGGGGTGAAGAAGAGCTTACCCGCGATATTCCGAACGTAAGCGAAGAAGCAACCAAAGATCTTGATGAAGACGGTATTATAAGGATTGGCGCAGAAGTTAAGGAAAATGATATACTGATAGGTAAAGTTACTCCTAAAGGAGAAACAGAGCCTACTCCCGAAGAAAAACTTCTAAGAGCTATATTTGGCGATAAAGCCGGCGACGTGAAAGATGCATCTCTTAAAGCTCCTCCGGGAATGAAAGGTATCATAATCAACAAAAAGCTTTTCACAAGAAAGCAGCGTGATACCGAAACCAAAAAAGAAGAAAAGAAAAAGCTTGAAAAGCTTGAACAGGACAGATATGATGCAATAGCAGACCTGAACCGCAAGCTGGCAGAAAAGCTCGGACAAATTTTCGACAACAAGGAATCACTTGGTATCCGCGATATAGACGGATCGATAATTATACGCGGAGGTACTTCAATTAAGAAAGACACATTCCTTAAACATCTTGAAAATCCGAATTTCAGGATAGATAATCTTGATGTATCAAATGACTGGACAAGCTCCAAAAAAGCACAGGCATTATTACAGCACTTATACCGTAATTTCAAATCAAGATTGAGCGATATTGAAGAAAGAACAAAAAGGAACAGGAATAAGATAATATTAGGCGATGAACTGCCGACAGGCGTGGTAAAAATGGCTAAAGTATATATTGCCAAAAAGAAGAAGCTTTCTGTTGGCGATAAAATGGCTGGACGCCACGGTAACAAAGGTGTTGTTGCTAAAATTGTACCAAGACAGGATATGCCGTTTTTACCAGACGGCACACCGGTAGATATAGTTCTTAATCCTCTTGGCGTACCTTCCAGGATGAACCTTGGACAGCTTTACGAAACAGCTCTTGGATGGGCTGCAAAGCTGCTTGGCTGCACATTTGCAACTCCTGTATTTGACGGGGCTTCATTTGAAGATATCACTGATATCCTTGTTCAGTCAGGTCTTCCAAGCAATTCAAGAAGTATCCTGTATGACGGGCAGACAGGCGAACAATTTGACCAGATGGTAACTGTAGGCTTTATTTATATGATGAAGCTTTCACACTTATCAGATGATAAGATCCATGCCAGGTCAATCGGACCGTACTCGCTTATCACTCAGCAGCCTCTCGGCGGTAAAGCCCAGTTCGGCGGCCAGAGGTTCGGAGAGATGGAGGTTTGGGCGCTTGAAGGATACGGCGCAGCATACACTCTGCAGGAAATACTTACAGTTAAGAGTGATGATGTAACAGGAAGATCCAAAACATATGAAACACTTATTAAAGGTGAAAATACTCCTGAGCCTCAGGTTCCGGAATCATTCAATGTTTTGGTAAAAGAACTCCAGGGCTTATGCCTTGATATTTCATTAGACTAATTAAAATCATAAAAACATATGTTTTTTAAAAGAGATCAGAAAAAAGTAAAAAAGTCATTCACCAAGATAGCAATCAATCTGGCATCAACAGATTCGATCATACGTAATTCACATGGTGAAGTCTTAAAGCCTGAAACAATAAATTACAGAACTTTTAAACCGGATAAAGACGGTTTATTCTGTGAAAAGATATTTGGACCTGTTAAGGACTGGGAATGCCATTGCGGTAAATATAAAGGCATAAGATATCACGGAATAGTTTGTGACCGCTGCGGGGTTGAAGTTAACCTTAAGAGCTTAAGACGCGAACGCATGGGACACATTTCATTAAGTGTGCCTGTTGTTCATATCTGGTATTTCCGTTCAACTCCAAGCAAGATCAGCTACCTTTTGGGTCTTACAAACAAAGAGCTTGAAAGGATTATATATTACGAAAATTATGTAGTGGTCAATCCGGGTACAACACAATTCAGTAAAAATGACCTTTTAACTGAAGATGAATACCTGAATACACTGAACAATCTGCCTGATGACCAGGAAGAACTTGATGACTTTGACCCGAATAAATTTGTCTGCAAAAACGGCGCAGAAGCAGTAAAAGAGCTGTTAAGAAGAGTTGAAGTAGAAGAAGATATCAGCCGTTTAAGGATACAGCTATACGAGGAAACTTCAGTTCAGAAGAAACAGGACCTGATAAAAAGATTAAGAGTATTAAAATCATTTCAGAAAAAAGAAGGCAGAAGGCAGAACAAACCTGAATGGATGATACTTGATGTTGTTCCTGTTATACCTCCTGAATTAAGACCGCTTGTACCTTTGGAGGGCGGAAGGTTTGCTACATCTGATCTTAATGACCTTTACAGAAGGGTTATTATCAGGAATAACCGTTTAAAAAGATTAATAGATATCAAAGCACCTGAAGTAATTTTGCGCAACGAAAAGCGTATGCTTCAGGAAGCTGTTGATGCTTTGCTTGATAACTCAAGGCGCGCTACTGCTGTTAAATCAGAGAACCGCCCGCTTAAATCACTTTCAGACATATTAAAAGGCAAACAGGGACGTTTCAGGCAGAACCTGCTCGGTAAACGTGTTGATTATTCAGGCCGTGCTGTAATTGTTGTAGGACCTGAGCTTAAGCTTCATGAATGCGGTATACCTAAAGATATGGCGCTTGAGCTTTTTAAACCGTTTGTTATTCGCAGGCTGATTGACAGGGACCTTGTAAAAACTGTTAAGAGCGCAAAGAAACTTATTGAAAGAAGAACTCCTGAAGTCTGGGAAGTCCTTGAAAATGTAATTGAAGGACACCCGGTTATGCTTAACCGCGCCCCTACCCTTCACCGGTTAAGTATCCAGGCTTTCCAGCCGATACTTGTTGAAGGTAAAGCTATCCGTCTTCATCCGCTGGTATGTACAGCATTTAATGCTGATTTTGACGGTGACCAGATGGCTGTTCACGTTCCGCTTTCACCTGAAGCGCAGCTTGAGGTCAGAGTACTTATGCTTTCAAGCCATAATCTTATGTCACCGCAAAACGGCGACCCGATCACTGTTCCTAACCAGGAAATTGTACTTGGATGCTACTATCTTACCAAATACAAAAAAGGCGATATTGGAGAAGGTAAAGTATTTTCCAGCACAGAAGAAGTAGTTATTGCCCATAATACCGGAAAAGTAGGCTTACATGCCAAGATAAAGGTACGTATAAAGGGCGAGTTGATCGAAACAACAGTAGGCAGGGTACTTTTCAATAACATAGTTCCTGAAGGGGCTGCTTACATAAACGAGCTTCTTACTAAAAAAGGTATCATTAAAAATATTGCTAAGGTATTCAAAAGCGTTGGCAACAAAAAGACTGTACAGTTCCTAGATGATCTGAAATCTACAGGTTTCAGGTATGCTATGAAGGGCGGACTTTCAGTAAATCTTGATGATATTGTTGTACCGAACAGCAAAGATAAAATTATAGAAACAGCGCAGAAAAAAGTAGATGCTATCGAAAAATCAAGGATGCGCGGTTTAATTACCGAAGGCGAAAGATATAACAAGGTTATCGATATATGGACACATGCAACCAATGATGTTAAGAGCGAGCTGATGAGCGAGCTAAGGTCATCACGCGACGGATTCAACTCACTTCATATGATGATTGATTCAGGCGCAAGGGGTTCACAGGACCAGGTAAGCCAGCTTGCAGGTATGAGAGGACTTATGGCTAAACCGCAGAAAAGCATGACCGGACAGGCAGGCGAGATCATCGAAAACCCGATTATAGCTAACTTTAAAGAAGGTCTTTCAATTTTAGAATACTTTATTTCCACTCACGGTGCGCGTAAAGGTCTTGCAGATACAGCTTTAAAAACTGCTGACGCAGGATATTTAACTCGTAAGCTTGTGGATGTATCACAGGATGTTATTATATCCGAAATGGACTGCGGAACTATCCGCGGACTGACCGTAGAAGCTTTAAAAGACGGTGAAGATATCAAAGAACCGCTTTCAGAAAGAATTCTCGGCAGGGCTGCTTTACAGAATGTTGTTGACCCGTTAACAAGGAAAACACTTATTAAAGCAGGCGAAATTATTGATGAAGATCTTGCACAGCAGATTGCCGGAACATCTATACAGTCAGTAGAAATACGCTCTGTGTTAACATGCGAATCAAGAAAAGGTATCTGCGCAAAATGCTACGGCAGAAACCTGACAACAGGTAAGCTGGTAGATGTTGGCGAAGCAGTTGGTGTAATTGCAGCTCAGTCCATCGGTGAACCCGGTACACAGCTTACGCTCCGTACATTCCATATCGGCGGAACGGCAAGCAGGATTGTAACACAATCCAGGATACCTACTAAATTTGCAGGTAAAGTTAAATTTGACAGCATTAAATCAATTAAATATTCCAACCCGGCATCAACAGAAGGCGAATATTTTGTAACACACAGCCGAAACGGTGTTATTCAGATACTTGATGAGAACAACAGGCTGGTTTCAAAATATGACGTACCTTACGGCGCTCACCTTATGATAAAAGACGGCGATACAGTTGAAAAGAACCAGGTACTTTATGAATGGGATCCGTATAACTCGGTAATTGTTGCTGAGCACACCGGTACTGCAAGGTATGCAGACCTTAAAGAAAACGTAAGTTATGTTGAAGCTCCGGATGAAACTACCGGACATATTCAGAAGGTAGTTATAGAATCAAAAGATAAAACATTAAGTCCCACAATCCAGGTAACTGATGCTAAAGGTGACTTAATGAGCCAGTATATCATACCGGCACAGGCGCATATGCTTGTTAATGACGGCGAGCAGATATTTGCAGGACAGATACTTGTTAAGATTCCCAGGGATACAGGTAAAACAAGGGATATCACAGGCGGTCTGCCTAGAGTTACAGAGCTGTTTGAGGCAAGAAGCCCGAATTCACCTTCGGTAGTTACAGAAATTGACGGATATGTTGAGATAGGTTCGCTGAAGAGAGGCTCACGTGAAGTGAAGGTTAAGACTGCCGATATGTCAGTTGAAAAGAAATATATGATACCTGTTGGTAAACATATACTTGTTAGAGACGGCGATTATGTAAAAGCAGGCGAAGCGCTTTCAAGCGGTTCAGTTGACCCGCATGATATTTTACGCATCAAAGGCGTTGGCGACGTTCAGGCATACCTTGTAAACGAAATTCAGGAAGTTTACAGAATGCAGGGAGTAAAGATCAATGATAAGCACATTGAAGTAATTGTCAGACAGATGCTTCAGAAAGTGCGTGTTGTTGATTCAGGCGATACTATGTTCCTTGAAGGTGATACAGTTCACCGCTTCAAGTTCCTTGCTGAAAATGAGACGCTGAGGAATAAAGTTATTGTTACAGATAAAGGTGACTCAGGAAAAGTAAAGATGTATGATATGCTAGACAAGAAAAAGCTGAAAGAGCTTAATGCTGAGCTGAAGAAAAAAGGCAAAACATTAATTGAGTTCCGTGATGCAAACCCGGCTATTGCTAACCCGATACTGCTTGGTATCACACAGACCTCGTTAACTACAGACAGCTTTATTTCAGCAGCATCATTCCAGGAAACTACAAAAGTTCTGACAGATGCAGCAATTGAAGGAAAAGTTGACTCACTTGCAGGATTAAAGGAAAACGTAATTGTCGGCCAGCTTATCCCTGCAGGAACAGGACTGAAAGCTTATAAAGACCTGCTGGTAGTAAGCAAAGATGCAGATGTTGAAGAAGAAGAGAAGCCAAAGAAAACCAAAAAGACAAAGAAAAAAGCCAAAGAAACTGCAGAAGCAGAATAACATCAGATAATATGATAAACCCCGGTTATGCCGGGGTTTTTTATTTTCCATTTTATACTTTGCAGAAAATAAATATTTTTACATTATGAAATTCAGCAGTGTACAGGAATATTTTAACTGGCTTTATAAACTCGAAAGGTTTACCATGAAGTATGACCTTTCAAATATTACTGCGCTGTGCAATGCCCTCGGAAACCCTCATAAAAAATTCAGGTCAATACATATTGCCGGAACAAACGGGAAAGGAGCAACTGCTTCTTTTATTTCATCGATTCTGAGTGAACTGGGATTAAAGGCAGGTTTATTTACTTCTCCGCATATACTGAATTTTAATGAAAGAATAAGAATAAACGGCAATTGTATAAGCAATCAATATATTACTGATTTCCTGGATAATAATTACAGTCTGATAAAAAAAATAAAACCTTCATTTTTTGAAGTTAATACAGCAATGGCATTCAAATACTTTGCCGATAAAAAAGTTGATGCTGCAGTAATTGAGTGCGGGCTTGGCGGAAGGCTGGACTCAACCAACATAATTAATCCTGATGCAACAGTAATCACTCAGATAGACCTTGATCATATGCAATGGCTGGGCAATACGCTGTTTAAAATTGCCAATGAAAAGCTGGGGATAATAAAGCCAGGAGTGAAAGTTATAGTAAGCGATAACAATAAATCACTTAAAAAGCTGTTCATAAAAAAAATCGGTATAAAAAACCTGATATACCTGAATGATATAAAACCTGTAAAACTTCTGCAGATCAGGAACAGTAATTTAATTTTTGATTATTTACAATCAGAAGATAAAACTATAAAATTAACCGCTCCCCTGCCGGCTGAATATCAAAGCATAAATGCCGCAGCGGCAATAAAAGCTGCAGAAGTGTTTCTGGCTAAAAATGAAATAAATCTTAGCAGTACTGCTGTAAAAAGAGGTATCATGAATATAAAGATCAATACCGGTTATTTCGGAAGAATGGAATTTACAGAACATAATGATAAACGTTTTGTGCTTGATGTATCCCACAATCCCCACGGCATTAAAAATGCCGTAAAAGCAATAAAAAAATCAGGTTTCAAGCCGGATGCTGTAATATTCGGATTAATGGAAGATAAAGATCACACTGCATCATTAAAGGAACTGCTGTTATTATCACGAAATTACATTTTTACAAAGCCTGATTATAACCGCTCGCTTGAGCCGGGAGTATTATATACTGCTGCAAAAAAGATAAAACCGGGATTGAATTATATGCTTGATGAAAATTTAAGCGGTGCAATTAAAATTGCAGAAAAAACGGGGTATAAAAATATTGCCGTAATGGGTTCTTTTTTTATGGTATCTGATGCATTAAAAGCTATGGGATTTAAAAAGCTTCCCGGTAAATTTACTCCTTAAATGGTTTTTCCTTATTATTGTTCTTCTGGTACTGTTTAAGCAGTTTTTTAATTTCATTGTTGAACTTGCGTTCAAATATTATCATCTTTGCGATCTGCTGAGCAGTAAGTATAGTTTTCATATCAGCAACAAAGCTTTCCCTTTTATCATTTATCTGCTGTTCATATTCAAGTAAACTGTTTACAATTGAATCAAGGCCGCTTGTGCTTTCGATATTATCAGTCATTTTTTTATATGCAGAAGCCCTTTTTTTGTTAAGTTCCCGCATTTCAACAGCAAAAGCCTTATACTTTTCGGTGAATACAGCTTTTGTTGTTTCATCCAGCTCAAGCTTTTTGGTCAGCTTTTCAAGCTTAATTTCCTGCAGCTTTTCCCTGAAATCATCCTGGCTGTAGGCAGCATTCAGCGAAAACAGCGCTGAAATAATTAAAATGAATATTTTGTAATAATTTTTCATATAATTAACTTATACAGTTTCAGTTATAAATTACTGTTAAGCAGTTCTTCAAGAAGTTTTTCCTTTTCCGTACTGTTTAATTCTTTCAGTTCATTTTCAGTATCTTCATCAAGTCCGGCTGCGCTGCCTGAAGCAAAAACAGCGGTTTCTTCAACATCTATATCTTCTGTTATTTGTTCATCGTTTATTAATTCTTTTCGCGGTGTTTCTTTGTTTTCCTCCGGATTATTTCCCTTCACAAAGTTTTCATTTTTCTTATCTGTATTATTTACAGATTTACGATATTTAATATTATCTTTGATTTTTTCGGGAGTTTCATTATCCTTTACCAGATTATCCCTGTTATCCCTGATTTTTTCCTGCTGATTGTTTTCGTTGTTCTGCTTTCCTGTAGAATCATTTAACTTCTGTTCAATTTTCTTATCTTCGGTTAACTGGGTAGTTGAAGGCTTTACAATATAATACACTATTGCTATAAGAATAACTGCTGCTACCGGTACCAGAACTTTCCATACAACCGAAAGTTTTTCCCATGAAAAACCTTTATTTTGGCGTTCTTCTATCCTCTCGTGTATCCGTGGAAGCAGCGTATTCCAGTACTGCGGTGCAGGCTCTGCCTGCTTAACGGAATCAATGAATCCAACTGAGCTTTTCATATCCATGTATAGCTCCGTAAGCTCCGCTGATTCACTTAATGCTTTTTCCACCAAAGCTTTATCTGAGCTGCTTATATTTCCCGTGATATAATCGGGGATAAGCATCATTATTTCTTCGGTATTATATTTTGTGTTCATAGTATTTATAATTCAATTTTTCCTTTTAAATATTCACCCAGGTTCTTTACAGCATGAAAGTAATTAGCTTTAATACCGCCTGTTGATTTGCCCAGAATTTCAGCAATTTCATCATACGGAAGCTGGTCATAATACCTCATATTAAATACAGCTCTTTGCTGTGCGGGTAATGTTTCTATTGCTTCCATCAGGTATTTCCTTTTTCTTTCTTCATCAATTTCTTCATCAGCTCCTTTTTCATTTGATTCTATCGGTTCAACAACCAGCTCAACGCTTACCGTATTTCTGACCTTTGTTTTCTTTAAGTGGTTTATTGAATAATTTGTTGCAATCCTGTACAGCCATGTAAATAAATTTGATTCTTCCCTGAAATCCTTAAGCGCGCTGTGAACTTTTATAAAAACTTCCTGTGTAATATCATCTGCTTCATCATGGTCCTGCACCATTTTCCTAACGACCCAGTAAACCTGCTGCTGGTATTTCCGGACAATTTCGTTAAACCCTGTAATATCACCGTTTTTAAAACGCTGAATTAATTCCGGATCGTTATTTTTATTCGCAATGTTCCCCTTCATTAATGCGAGCCCTGGAAACAGAATTTATTTAAAATATTGATATATTGTAATTTAATTAATAATTCCAAAAATTCCAGCCCGCTAAATACCCTACTTTTCATAAATATGACAATAAATTTCACAAAAAGTTTAATAATAGTATCAAATTTATTCAGAATGAAGAAAATTTAGAAAAATTATGCAAATAATAGCATTACATTTAGGATAAAAAAATGATAAAATTGAAACTATTCTGCTTATATTTGTATTAAATGAAGTGTGGAATTGAGCATTAAGTCATTAAAAATAGAGAATTTCCTGAAAATCCCTGTAATTCTGGTATCAGTATTAATTATTGTTGCAATTTTAGCTGTTATAATAAAATACTCAGAATCATCTAATTCAAATGATATTGAAAAGCAGTTCCTTGAAACGAAGTCATCCAACCCGGAAGGTGTTATTCCCCCAGTAGAAACCGGCAGCAATAAAAAGAACGAGAACTATATAAAGTCTGCGAGTTATTCAAATGCTATAAATATCGAAAATGCCCTGCTTAACTGGCAGAATATATTTGATATATTTTCATACAATCTTAATGACAGCACTATGAGCAGCACTGACTCAGCTGCGCGGTATGAAAATATGGTAAAGATTATACGCAACCCTAACAGGAAATTAAATAAAAGCGGTTCTGATGTAATATTACAGCAATACGGAGATATAATTCTTGATGAATGCAAATATTACAATATCGACTGGAGGCTGATTCTGGCAATGATAAAGCAGGAATCTGCTTTTACTTCTGATGCTGTTTCACATGCAGGGGCATATGGTTTTATGCAGATTATGCCAAGGACAGGCTCTATGCTTGAACAAACACTGAATCTTGATGACCACCGCTCTCCCGTAAATAACCTGAAAGCCGGAATATATTATTACGCGATGCTTGTTGGCAGATATCACGGCACAGGTGATACAAACAAATATAAATTTGCGCTTGCTGCCTATAATGCAGGCTCCGGCAGGGTTGAAGATGCTATGAGCATGGCTTACTTTTTTAATGAAGATTATAAAGACTGGGATATTGTAAAGGAATACATGAAGCTGCTGGCTCCCGGTAATGACTCATTACACAATATAGTATGGGGTAAAAGACCTCCAAACGGAGTATTTGTTAACTGGAAAGAGCCCTATTTTTATGTAGAAAATATAATGTGGTACTGGCAGCAATACAAAAAACTCTATGCCCTGCCCGAAGATAACAAAAAAACCAAGAAAAATAAAAAATCAAAATAACCCTGCTCATCGTAATGGGTCATACAAATAATGCCTGATATTATAAAATACTTTATTATACTTATTGGATTTAATGTTATGCTGTATTCACAGGATACCATAAACTTTAAACAATTCGATTCCCTTAAAACCAGCTCAGAAGATTCTTATAAAGGCAACAATTCAAATAAAACAAAATTATCTGTTAATTCCAACAATGACCCTGATAATTTCGATATCCGTTTATTCCGGAAGATAAATAATTCACGCTCCCCTTTTAAGACAAAGGTATTAAATACATTTGATAACTCAATGCTGCCGGTTGTAATACTTATGACGCCGGTACAGTTCATATATGGCAGGGTAAGGCAGAAAACATACGATGAAAACACTGCATACCTTGCATTTACATCCGAACTGACAACCTTTACCGTAACATTTGCATTAAAAACCTTAGTTAACCGCAAAAGACCTCTGGAAGCGCTGCAGAACGTAAATGCTAAAAAGATGCCCGTTCTGGATGTTTATTCGTTCCCTTCGGGACACTCAAGCACCACATTTTCACTGGCAACAATGTATGCCCTGCGCTATCCTGATTACCCGCTGGTATATATACCGATGTTTGTTTGGGCAGCAACCGTTGGTTACGGCAGACCCTATTTCGGGATGCACTATCCCAGTGATGTACTTGCAGGAGCGCTGATAGGCAGCGGATCATCAATACTTATATATTCACTGCGTTATGAACTGTTCAGATTTAAAAACAGGGTCCTTAAAGAAGATAAGAACGACGACGGCTCAATTAATGCGGGAGTTCTGACTTTTTTTGCCGGTTCTTTCTTTTTAAGCGCAGTATTCGATAATTTTATATTTAAGGAAGACCCCGGGAAAAAATTCTTTATTTCTCCCTGGATGGACAGTAAACGCAGCGGTATAAATGTAAAATGGAAGCTTTAGGCTTCCATTTTTGTTTAAACTAATATATTCTTGTTAGATTTTATTTTTCTTCTAATTTTGAATCATCTGTATCTTCATCTTTGGGTCTTTTAAGCAGCTTTTTGTCGAATTTTGAGTTAAATTTTATTTCTGCAATTGTAACATCACCCGTCTGGCTGGTTATTCGGTACGGCATGATCACATCAGTTGAACCCACTTTTTTGAAATCAGAAAAAGTGCTGGTCATTCCCCCTTTGTTCTCCTTAACTTTATTAAAGGTCTTTGAATCGAAATATTCAGTAGATGATGAAAGGCTGTCCTGAATTATATCAATAACATAGCAATCAGTACCGTTCACATCTTCATTCTGCAGCAGTTCAAAGGTTATGTTATTAGCTGCCGGGTCAAGATATTTACCGAACATTGAGCCGTCAATCCGCTTTTTATTCTTCATTATTTCCTCTTCTTTTAGGTCTTTTACCATTTTACCGAACTTCATCCATCCTTTTTTCTTAACCATATCTATAGCCTGGAGCATTGTAAACTGTTTCATATTTATATCCATATATACATACTTGCTGCTGTAGTAAATATCCAGCGTACCTGATTCATCACCTTCGCCGATCCTGCCTTTCATGCTGATCGATTCAACTTCCTTTAAGGCATCGCTGCCTCCTATTGCAGTAATGTAATTATCAATTACATCTTTCGCAGTTTTAACAGGCTTAAAATCCTGTGCATTAATAGTTAATGCAGTAAAAAATAATATGAATACTATTATCAGATTTTTCATTTTATGCTGCTTTCCATATAATTTATAATAAAATTGTGAACTTCTTCCGGTTTTATATCGTTCATAACATCCCTTGAATCATCATCTTTTGGTGGAACAAATATTTTTTTATTTTCAGTAAGAGGCCCCCACCTTACCGGGCTTTCAACCTTTACAGGTGAATACAGCCCAACAACAAACGTTCCAACAGCTGCTGCAATGTGTACGGGCCCGGTTGAATTCCCCAGAAACAGCTTTGCCCTGTTTAAAATAGCAGCCAATTCTTTTAAATTGAGGTTTAATGCTGTTAATATCCTGTTATTTTCTTTATAATTATCAATAATCTGGAATATTTGCTGTATTTCTTCTTCAGTTCCGGTAAATATAATTTTGTAATCTGCATTATTTTGCAGCAGTAAATTTATAAGAAAACTAAAATTTTCATTCCGCCATGCTTTTGCCGAGCCTAACGTTGGAATATGTATGACAATATACGTATCACTTGCATTCAATATTTTACCGGGATTAGCTTTAGTTATCTTTTCTATAGCTTTAAGCATATGCTCATCTGATACTTTAATGCTTGGCGATAACTCCTTATTATAAAAGATGTTAAGCACTTCGAGCAAATCCAAATTATATCTGCTTTCATGCTTAAGGGCTTCTTTCCTGTGCTGGTAATGTTTAAGGTTAAATAAAAATGAGTACCACCTGTAACCTGTTCCAAGCCTGTGTTTTACTCCTCCAAGCTTTAATCCCAGCGCTAAAGAAAATTCCGGATAAACAGCTATTGCCAGATCATAATTACCTTCCCTGCATAACTTACTTATGCCGGAAACAGTTACTTCATCTATTTTGATAACATTATCAATTGCATGGTAGTCTTCAATAAGCCCGTGTACACGTGACTGAACAAGCATATCAATTACAGCCTTCGGGAAAGTTTCCCTTAAAACATCAGCAACAGGAAGCGTTAATATCACGTCCCCTATCCTGTCTGTCCGGCATATCAATATGCGCTTTGGCTCTGCGATTAATTTAGTATATTTAGCGATTTTTTAGTAAATTTATAAATTAAATATAATTTTTTTTCAAATCACTAAATATACTAAAAATTCATTGCCATTTTTCATTTCACCTGTTTTATTTTAACTGTTAGATTTATGAAAACTATATTACTTACATTTTTAATTGCTTTATTATTTGCTAATTTTGCGTGTTTTTCAGGCAGATCCGGCGGAAATGAAGGGAATGATTCAGGCAAGCCTGAACAAAATAATACAAATACAAAAATCAAAGAGAGTACCGGTATAACCAAAATGGATACAACTATTAAAACAGATACTAAGTTCACTGACCTGAACAAAGATGCTTTCAGGCTGCACTACGATGCTATTGTAATTGATACACATAATGATATACTTATGCCGGTATTTCTTCAGGGTGCAAAGCTTGATGCTGATAATGCAGGGACACAGTCTGACCTTGTGAAATGGAAAAAAGGCGGACTGGACGTTCAGATGTTTTCCATTTATGTGCCTGAAAGGTACAAATCAAACCATTTCAGCTATGTAATGAAGCTGATAGACAAGCTGGAATCATTTGAGCAGGAAAACCCCCAGACATTTGCGCTGTGCAAAAATTATAGCGAGCTTGAATCAGCTTTGAATTCCGGAAAATTCACTGCCCTTATGGGAGGTGAAGGCGGTAATATGGTAGAAGGCTCTATGGAAAACCTGGAGACCCTGTACAGCCGCGGTGTAAGATACCTTGGCTTAACATGGAACACCAGTAATGCAATTGCTATTTCTGCCAAAGATGAGACCGAACGCGGCAAAAAAGGCGGCTTGACTGAGTTTGGCAGGGATGTAGTTAAACGCATGAATGAGCTTGGAATGCTGATAGATGTATCCCATTTAGGCGAAACCGCCTTTTGGGAAGTCGCTGAGTTAAGCAATTCCCCTATTATTGCATCGCACTCAAACTGTTATTCATTATGCCCGCATTACCGAAATCTGACGGATGAACAGATTAAAGCCATTGCCAAATCAGGCGGGTATATCGGGATTAATTTCTTTTATAAGTTTGTTGACCCAAGCGGCAGCCCGGGCGCGATAAAAAAATGTACAAAACAGCATACGCAATGCAGCAGATAAATTTGAAGGCGAATATGCAGATGACCTGGTAATGTTTAATGAAAAAAGGTATGAGTATATTACATCTAATCCAACAAACAGAGGAACATCAGTTGATATGCTGATCGATCATATTGACCATATTGTAAAGCTGGTTGGTGTAGATTATGTTGGACTGGGAAGTGATTTTGACGGCAGTATTGTAACACTTAATGAATTATATGATGCAACATGTTACCCCATTATTACCAAAAAGCTGGTTGAGCGCGGTTATACTGAGCAGGATATCCGCAAAATTCTTGGCGGCAACTTTTTGAGAGTGTTTAAACAGGTATGCAAATAAAACGTGACAATATGAACAAGGGGTTGCAACCCCTTGTTCATAGTAAACTATGAAGATACCGCAATCCAAAATAGATGAAATATCAGCATCGCTTGATATTGTTGATGTAATATCAGCATATACACCGCTCCGCAAAGCGGGCAGAAGCTTTATGGGCAGGTGTCCTTTCCACGAGGAGAAAACCCCGTCATTCAGTGTTTCGCAGGAAAAAGGAGTATATCACTGTTTTGGCTGCGGAAAAAGCGGTAATATGTTCACCTTTATTATGGATACTGAAAATGTAACTTTCTTTGATGCTGTTAAAATGCTGGCGGATAAAGCCAACATTACAATTGAGTTTGAAAATGAACCGTATGACCCTGACAGGAATAAAATTGAGCTGTATTACGATATAAACCGAAGGGCTGGCAAATATTTCTACGATAAATTAATGAGCCGTGAAGGCGCATATGCAAAGGAATATCTGAACGAACGCGGGTTGAAGGATGATACCATTATTAAGTTCGGACTGGGTTACTCCCTGCGCGAAAAGGATGCGCTTTACCGCGAGTTTGAAAACGATTTTACTCTGGAAGACCTGCAGGCAGCAGGTCTGGTGCTGGCCATAGGCGCAGGCGAAATACGCGACCGCTTCCGCGGAAGGCTTATGTTCCCTATCTTTAATGAATCAGGAAAAGTTGTAGGCTTTGGCGGACGCAGAATGTATGATGAATCAACTGAAGAAGCTAAATATGTTAACTCTCCAGAAACCAAAATATACAATAAAAGCAAAACCCTCTACGGGCTGAACTTCGCAAAACAATCAATCAAACAGAAAGGTTACGCAATACTGGTTGAAGGTTATATGGACCTTATTTCATTATACCAGAACGGAATTGAGAACGTTGTAGCTTCAAGCGGTACTTCACTTACCCAGCTTCACACAAAGATACTGAGCCGCTACACAAAAGAAGTGGTTGTTGTTTATGATGCAGACCTAGCCGGTCAGAACGCCTCTCGCCGTGCAATTGAGCTGCTGGTTGAAAATGATTTGAATGTAAGTGTGCTGGAGCTTCCTTTTGGCGATGACCCTGATACATATATTCAGAAGAACGGGCTGGATGGTTTTGAACACCTGCTTAATAAGAGGCTTTCGATTATCGATTACATTGCCGAGCGGTATGATGCAGAAGGTAAAATGAATTCACCTGAAGGTAAAACAGAGTTTGTGCGTGAAATTATTGGTCTGATTGCCAAAATGCGAGATGCAATCAAACGGGATTTTTATATCAAAGGTATTGCCGAGAAGTTTTCAGTTTATGAAAGTATAATCAGGAAAGAGCTTGATTCCGTGCTGAAGCTTAAATCACGCGGGTTAACCCGCGAAGTGAGCCGTGAAACACCCCAGGAAAAACCGAAGGAAAGAACCTATAAATTTTCTGCTGTAGAACTGGTACTTATAAGGCTGCTGGTTGATTCCGATGATAAGACCAGGGAAAGATTGATGAATGAACTTGAACTTGATCTGATACAAAATGATACTGTTAAGAAAATTGTGAATTACATAATGATGAATATTGATTCCCCTGAAAAGCTTGCGCTTAACCAGCTATTCAATGAATTTCAGGATGAGGAAGGTAAAAGCATAATAGGTAAATCACTGCTTGATGAGAATTATGTTATGCAGGGCGGCAGGAACAGGAATTACATGAACGAGGCTAACCAGGTACTGGGTCAATTGAAGCTTACCCATATAAGAAATACCATAAAAGAAATTGAAGCTAAGATTAAATCAATTGACAGCAACTCACCGGAAGTACTTGAGATGCTGAACACACAGCAAAA
>LLZO01000261.1 GCA_001567545.1 Candidatus Tepidiaquacellales bacterium OLB5 | reverse complement strand
GTTATAATATCAATTTTACCAACAACACCGCAGTGTTCATGTGTTCCCCTGCCTGTTTTGCCTATAAAACCTGATGCATGGCTGTCATCAACAAAAACCATTGAGTTGTATTTTTCTGCCAGCTCAACAATTTTATCAAGCTTGGCTAAATCGCCATCCATGCTGAAAGAACCGTCAGTTATGATCAGCCTAACACGTTTATCCTGGTGAAGCTTTAATTTATCTTCGAGGTGAGCCATATCGCTGTGTTTATAAGTATCCTGGTGAGCTTTGCAAAGCCTCATACCGTCAACTATAGAAGCATGTACAAGCCTGTCTGCTATCATAACATCCTGCTCAGTTAAAACCGCTTCAAATACGCCTGCATTTGCATCCATACACGATGGGAATAGAATTGTATCTTCAGTTCCCAGAAATTCAGTTAAGCGGTTTTCCAGGGTCTTGTGAATATCCTGCGTTCCGCAGATAAACCGGACTGATGACATTCCGTAACCTCTTGCATCAAGTCCTGCATGGGCAGCTTTAATAACATCAGGGTGTGATGACAGCCCTAGATAGTTATTGGCGCACATGTTTATTACTTTTTTCATTTCTGATCCGATCGGGAACTCAACTTCTATATCTGCATTCTGCGGACTGAATATAGCACGTTCTTCCTTAAATATTCCCTGGTTCCTCAGGTCTGTAAGCTGGTTGCTGTATATTTCTCTGATTGTTTGTGGAAAAGACATTTTTACCTTCCTTAATTGCAAAATAAACCGCATAAACGGTTTATTTTGTGCCAGGTAACTACCTGACACCACTTATTAATATTTTTAATTTAAAATATTTAATTAACTCCAAACTGTTTAAGCAGTTCAACAATGTTGTTCACACTGTCAAAAGCTTCGGGTGTTGCTTTATCATCGGGAATCGAAATATTATACTTCGTTTCAAGAAACACTTTTAATGATACCATTGAAAAAGAATCCACAAATCCGCCTGTGATTAAAGCGGTATCATAATTAATAACCCTGTCATCGCCGTCTTCAAGGTATTCTTTTTTTACATAATCAAGAACGATATCTTTTACGTTTTCCATAGTTTTATTTGTTTTTAATTGATAAAAATATTTTTTACCCTCACCCCCGTCCCCTCTCCCACAGGTGAGTGGGGGGAATTGTATGGACCAATTCCCGATGGTAAGATTATTCTTCACACACAACTCTATGAACTCTCAGACTTTTTCCATTTAATTTAACAAGTCCATAGCCGTCTTGATCTCTTCCCAAAATCCAAGCTAAAACAATCTAAATCTGGAGTAAAACAT
>LLZO01000260.1 GCA_001567545.1 Candidatus Tepidiaquacellales bacterium OLB5 | reverse complement strand
GGATTAATTAAACGCATTAAAATGGCTCGATAAAAAACAAGTGATGCTTTATAGTGATAACAGTAGAAATTACGATCCTATGATAGTAAATGAAAGTGATATATATGAAATATTTGCTGTGCATAACCAGATTATCAGGCAAATTAAACAACCTGGTCAAAAAGTTTTGATTTAAACATAAGATCAAATTCTAATAATTATACTTTAGAGGTGGCAGTAATGGAAGCAATTGGACTTTTTACCTTTTTAGTATCATCAATCATTGGCTTAATTATGTTTTTGGCTATTATGAAAATCTTCTCAATATCGCATGATATAGGGGTTATCAAAAAAAATATTGTAGATTTTACTAAAATATTATTATCAGCTTCAGGATTTTAAGAATACAAAGGAAAATCCACAACCAAATAAAGTAGCTGTATCACCCTTGAAAATTAAAAATTACGATCCTGCCATTTTTGATAAACCAATTGATGAAAAATTAACTAAAAATGATTATGAAGTGATATTTGAAAAGGATCGTGAGCGGTTTATGAATATTGCCAATTTCTTTTTTAAGAATGATACAGAGTTTTATAACCGTGAGATTTTACCTATCATGAAAGAAAACCGAGAGTAGTAAACAGTTTAGTAAACAGTTCTCTGAAATAACCTTTTAACTACATTTTCGGGATGTAGGGTTTCCCGGTTCACTTCATATTCTTTGGGAGCAGGAGGTCGCAGGTTCGAATCCTGCCATCCCGACAGAAATGTTTTTCACATACATACTTATTAGCCTTTCAAATAATAAACTATATATTGGGCATACCAATAATCCCGACGACAGACTGATAAGGCATAATTCATCAAGGAATAAATACACAAAGAATAAAGGTCCCTGGAAATTAATTTTTTCAAAGAAATTTAGAACCCGTGCTGAAGCTATGTCATTGGAAAAAAAGTTAAAGAGTTTTAAAAATAAAGAATATATAATGAATTGGATACAGTCTAATTCATGTTAACCGCGTCCCGATGAAATCGGGAAGGTCGCAGGTTCGAATCCTGCCATCCCGACTAACTTTTCACCAGCCCGTTTTTACAATAATAACTATCCTGTTTTTTTACTACATTGTTAAAATAATCGTAATTATTGTTGCTTTCTTTTGTTAAAGGATGATATAAATGGTAAAGTATTGCTTTGTTCCTCACAGATCTGAATTTTGCTCCTGCCAGCTTTAACCTGAATTCAATATCTGAATCTTCTCCAATCCCGGGACCATCATATTCTTCATCAAAACCGTTTATTTTTTTCATCAGCTCTTTTGGTAATGAAAAATTGCAGCCTAACAATGATGTTTTCCTATTTATTAATTTACTTAAAAGTTTACTTTTAATATAAATTGATTCTTCAGCAAAATTTGAGGGAATTTTAGTATTCAGCTTATCGTTAACTACAGTTAAGTATTTTAAAGTTCCTTTATTCAAAATACCCGGATCCTTCTTTATTTTATCTGATAATTTCTTACCAAGCAATACTCGCCTTCCGCACAAAACCGTATTTTCAGCTGATGTCTTTAAATGTTCCTTTATAAAATGTTTATGGGGCAGGCAGTCGCCGTCAATAAATATCAGGTAACTGCTTTTTGCTGCAAGAATTGCTTTGTTCAGTATCCTGTTTTTCCCGAACCCTCGGTATTTATGAGTTATGAACTGGGTTCTGATTTGATATTCATCAGCAAGCTTTTCAGTGAAACCTTTTATGCTCTCGGGTGAATCATCATCAGCAACAATAACTTCAAAGTTCTTTATACTCTGCATTGAAAGCATTTTAAAGATCAACCCCAGTTCCTCTTTTTTACTGTATACGGATATTATTAATGACGCTTTAAGCATGATATAATTAAATTATGTACAAATATATTGAAACTTTATGCTAATATTAAACAATAAAAAAGGAGCATTACTGCTCCTTTTTTACAATAATTATAAATATTTTTAAAAATCTGCACCAATTGATATCATATACTTTGGCATTGACCAGTTCTGCAGGTCATACGTCCATGCAATATCAAGCTTCATCGGAAAATAAAGGAAAAACAGCCTGGTACCTATTCCAGCGCTAAGCAGCAGATCTTTTGTCTGAACACTGCCGTTGTTTTTATGGAAAAACTGCAATGTTTTATTATTTGTCCAAACTGTCCCTGCATCAGCAAATAATACACCCTGGATATTCTGGAAACCGAGAGGTAATAAGCCAAGAATAAGATATCTGAACAGGGGGAAACGGAATTCTGCATTCATTAAAGCGAACTTGCTGCCTGACCGGTAATTATAATTATAACCCCTTAATGGCATTACAGGGGTTGAAAATGCAAAATCCTGTATCTCTTCTATTGGAAGAATATCATCCTGTATCTCATAGTTTATCCAGCTTTCTGTTCCGCCAATATAAAAGCGCTGCGGATTTTTACCAAAGCTTGCCCCGGCATTAAGCCTTAAAACAAAATTATAATCATCAGCCAGCTCAAAGTAAGTTCTGTAATCACCGATTGCACTGAAAAAGCTTACACCATTGGAGCCTATCTTTGGTGTTCCAAGCAGAGAAAGTTTATATCTGGTTCCTTTTATCGGAGCAGTATATCCCCATAAAGTGTTATCAAATACATAACTAACTGCAGGCATAACAAAATCAAGCCGCTGAGTTGGTTCAGTCGGGTCATCCAGATTTTCTTTTGATAAATGATTATACGATAATGCGCCTTCTATTCTTTTAAATTTGCTTAGCGGGTAAGAAGCGGAAATATCCCCGCCAAATGTTCTGTACCTGTACAGCTGTGAAGTTGATAAATTTCTGCCAATAAGCAGGAATCTGGCTGAATGATATGCGCTTATTCCCCAGTCAATTCTTTTGGGCAGGTAATAATATGCAAATGCGTAGTCGCTGTTTTTCAGGTCAAGTACAAGACTAGTTGCAACATAGATCCTGTGATTACCAAGTACATCGCTGAATGCCATTTGGGCAATACCCTGTACACCGTAAAAACTGCTGTAATTTGCATTACTGTATATCAGGTCCGGTGAGAACTTTATCTTATAATTATTGATCTTGTAGCTTCCGTCCGGATTTGTATTATCAGTGATCTGAAACTTGCTTTTATTTTTTTCCTTCAGCTTTAATCTTTGTGAAGGTGATTTTTTCAATGTATCCGGCTTTTCCGGGTTTAAATCCAGTGATACTTCGCTGCCATATAAAGGATTCCCCGTACTGTCTTTAATAACTGCATTGCTGTCTGAATTGTTTACAGTTTCAAGCAAAGAGTCAGCAATTACTTTCATTGAATCAGCAAACTGTTTAAGTGAATCTGTACCTGTATATTTATTTTTTTCATCCAGCAGTTTCTGAACGAATCCGGTTGGGGGCAGTTCCTTCATATTAATATCTATTTCAAACGGATTTTCGAGGTAAAAAAATGTCATACCCGCCTTTATTTAAAGAGGAAAATGCAAGTCTTTTGCCGTCTGCAGATAGCGACAGCTGGCTTACAGGGTCAAGCGAATTGGTAATAGGACGTTCTTCGCCGGTTTCAAGATCTCTTAGCCATATATTATCAATCCCGTTCCGGTCAGATACATACAGTACTTTCTTTCCGTCAGGAGATGTTACAACACTTGATTCGTTTGCATGCTTATCCTCTGTAAATCTTGATAATGTGTTGTTATCAACATTATATACATATAAATCTTTATCTTTATAGTCATAATCTATCATATCAAAATCCACCGGAATATTATTAAGGTCTGTATAACTTCCTCTGTCAGAAGAAAAATAAATTAATTTACCATCCCTTGACCATTTGGGATCAATATCTGTAAACAGGTCATTTGTTACCTGCTGCAGACCTTTGGTCTTAAGATTATATATCCAAATATCGGATTGTTTTGAATTATCACCCCTGAATACCAATGAATTATTTACTGGATTCCAGTCAACCGAGAAAATTCCGTCAAACTCAACTGGAAGTTCCTGCTCATCACCATCTTCAGCATCAATTATATAAATAGCATCCTTATCTCCGCTCTTTACTGAAATAGCAACTTTTTTGCCGTTTGGCGACCAGCAAAGACCGGGAGTTAATAAATGCAGCTCTTCAAAATCTGCTGTTTGATTTCCGCCGATAAGTTTTTTTATAACTTTTCCTGATTTTATATACGCTATATATACGCTGAAGTAGTCATCCCTGTTGGAAATAAATACAACTTTATCGCCTTTTGGAGAAATTGATGGGGCAGTATTATAAAATCCGTCTCCTTTTCTGGAATCGGTCAGTCTTATTGCAAAGTCGTTAAGCTCCTGCCGGGTATTTATATCAGGCCAGTAAGTTTGTTTTAAGTATTTGTGCCATTTTTCTGATAGTTCTTCAAGCTCTTTGTTGTATACATCTAAAAATCCTTCATCTACATCACCAAGAGCCTTTATTTGAATCATCAGGTCGCCAATTTTTTCCTTTCCGTATTCTTCAGCAAGCCATGAAAAAAAAGCTTTGCCCGCCCCTGTATGCTAAGTACCCGTCAACATAATCAAGCGGGGGCATATAATCGTATATTACAGCATCACGCATGAACATATCATTGGCTTTATCCATCCCGCCTATTGACTGGTATTCCGCCATTCCCTCACTGAACCAGCCGGGAAACTGCAATGCTATATTCTGTGAAATAATATTCTGCAATGATCCGCCGTAGTACAGATCATTCATATATGCATGAAGCAGCTCATGGTGTATCACATGCCTGAACTTTTCATAATCGCCTTCAAACGGAACAACTATCCTGTTCTTGAAAAGCTCTGTTACTCCTCCGATACCTTCTGATAAATAAACGTCAATAGCATTAGTCTGCTGAAATTCATTGTGAGAGTTATAAACAAGTATTGGGATCCTGTTTTTAATACCGTACCCTATATTATTTTCAAGGCTAACAAGTGAGCTTTCTGCAGCAACAGCAGTAAACTGGGCTATGTATTCTCCGCCCTGGGCAAAATAAATATCAAAATGCTGAGACTGAATGTATTTCCAGTCAAATACCTTATACTGTACTTTGTTCTGACCAAACTGAGTATAAACACTGTTTCCTGAAAATACCAGGATTACAAATATCAGTGTTTTAATAAGTTTATGGGGGCTCCAGATAATTTTAAACTTCATAATTTCCATTTAGTTTGGTTAATATTATAAAATATTTAGTTAAAAAAACATATAAATATTAGAAATCTTTATTTTTTGGTGTATATGAAAATTTCTGATGATTTTATAGGTTCTTTTTAAACTATTCTCAGAATCTTGCATTTACGCCGATCGTAGGCAGAATAGGGAACTGGCCAACAGGTTTTAGCTTTACCTGCAGGTTATCATCAATATAAAAATCATATCCAATAACATTCTGCCTGTTATATACATTTACAACATCAAGGTAAAATCCCCAGTCAACTCCCCAGAATTTAGTATATGCTGTTGCCCGTATATCAAGCCTGTGATATACCGGTTTTTTATCTGCAAATTTGTTGTCTTCGCCGCCAAAATCAAAATCAAACTGAACTATGTTAAGTATAGGAAGTACGGCCAGCGAGTCATTTACAACCCTTGGACGAATTCCTTGCGGCAGTGTGACAGGGAAGTTTGATGAATAATTGAATCTGGCACCAAGCTCTAACCATGAAAGGAGCCTGTAATTAGCTACAACATTTATCGAGTGTCTTTGGTCATACCTGAACGGTGTTAAAAGACCATCCCTGTTCCTGTTTGCAAAACTTAATGAATAGCTTAACCACCCTGAAAGCTTTGTGTTAGGGTTAACAGCTTTTTTTTCAAGATAAAGCTCAAAACCATATGAGTAGCCGCTTGCGCCGTTAACCGGCGTTGCTGTTAACGAATCATATGGCAGCTTACCGGGGCTTCGGTACCAGTTATCAGGATCGCGGAGGTATTCAGGGTCATTATTATTCGGGTCGTACCTGTAAAATTCATACCTGTAGCCTGTCAATTTTTCCTGTACTATTAAATTGCTGAACTGTTTGTAATATCCTTCCACCCTTGCAAGAATATCATTTGAAAACCATCTCTCAGCGCCCAGTATATAATGAATTGAACGTTCTGCTTCAAGTTTTTTAGCTTTTTCTTCAGTCAGGTCAAAAAATATCTGGGCATCAATAAGCTTTTCATAACCTGGTGACTGGTAATACAATCCTGTACCTGCTCTAATTGTTGTAACTTTATCCGGGGCATATGATATATTAAATCTAGGCGAAAGGTATGCCTTTTTATTGATAGCAAAATAATCAAATCTTGCCCCTATTTGAGTGAAAAGTTTTTCGCTTAATTTAACCCTGTCCTGAACGAAAAGGTTAGCTCTGTAATAATCTTTGCCGTCAAGCTGACCGTTTGAAATTGCATTGAAATTCGGATTACCCTGAACTATTGCTTTCAGACGGTCATCAAGCTCAAGTGTAAATGCCAGGTCAGTCCTTAAAATATCTATCCCGCCGCCTATTTCTGTCTTATGTTTGCCTGAAAGAAATATCGTATTATTCTGTACTGAATACTTTCTGAAAGTGTACTTTGACTTAAAACCAATTCCAAGATATAATCCCAGCGCTTTCAAACTGTCTCTAACTTCCGGAGTGTATGATTCCCTGTCAAGCACTGGGTCTAACAGCTCTCCGCCAAACTGTGCATCTCCTTTATTTCTGTACCATGAAAATGTTGTTTTTGTCAGGAATTTTGTATTCGGAGCATAGTGCCATGCAAATCCTAATACATCATTAGATGACTGGTCCCTGACAGAAATTGAATCCTGGAGTTCTTTTGAGTCACCGGGAATAATATTAACGCCGTCACGTGAATAGATACCGTTCATAATAAATTTGTGATTTTTAAACGGTCCTAATGTAATTTTTCCCTGTATATCATCAAACGAAGGGAATGATGCGCTTTCATCTATCAATCCGGCATTTTTTGCAAATGGACCCAGAATCAAATCATAGTAGCTTCTTCTGGTAGATACAATCCATGAACCCGGGAAATTTTTAAACGGCATTTTACCGCTGAATACCAGGTTTGCATTTGCAATATTGATATTTGTCTGACCTGTAAAATATTTCGTTTTGCTTCCTTCACGGTTAGATACATCCAGTACAGCAGATAGCCTGTCACCGTATTTGGATGGAAATCCGCCGGTAATTAAATTAATATCTTCCAGTGTTTCCGGATTGAACATACTGAAAACACCATAAAGCCTGTATGGATTGAATATTTCAATATTATCCATTACAATAAGGTTCTGGTCTGGTCCAGACCCTCTTACAATTAACTGTGAAGAAAAGTCATTTGGTGCGCTTACACCGGGCAGAGTCTGCAGTGAACGTAGTACATCTTCACCGACACCGGGTATTACTCTGGTGGTTTTCGGAGAAAGATTTAAAAGGCTGGTTCTCATATCATTTTGTGCCTGCCTGAACCTGTCTGATACAACATCTATTTCTTCGGTTGTATAACTTTCATCATCAAGAAGGATATCAATTGTTAACGTATCTCCTGCAAAAACATTTATGTTTTTCCTTATTGCCGATTTATATCCTACCATTTCCGCCGTTAAAGAATACTTACCGGGCTCAATATTTTCTATTATGAATTTTCCCTTTTCATCTGTTTCAGTCCCTGTTTCTTTTTTCCCTTCAGATTGAAGGATCAATACTGCACCTTCAATAACGGCAGCGTCAGGTTTTGTGACCGTACCTATTATTGTTCCTGTTAATTGCGAATATAATATGGAATTAAGAATCAGGAGGCAAAATGATATTTTCAGGAAATTTTTCATCAAAGATTGCAGTATTCAGCGAATTTTATATGCGGATTTCTTAAAATAGACAATAAAAATTATATGGAAATAGTTCCATTTTTAGCGCTTTTTCAAAAATAATATAAAATTGGAAAAAAATCTGTAATATTATGTAAATATTGTCTTTAAATTATAAAATCTGCGTTTTTGAAATGCTATTGAACGGGTTTTTGTTCAATGATAAAAGATTGCTATAGTTATTATAGTTTTCTTAATTTAATTTGTAAATTGAAAGTAAGTGCTCTTGCATACTTTTTTGGAAATGGATTAAAATATTGACATTTTTCAGACAGGAAACTAAATTTTCGTTCGGACCTGCATCGATTAGAAACTCACTTATTGCTCTGGGCTATTTATTTTCAGAGCGCAGGATCAGGGAATTAACACACTCAGACCGTATTAACGGGACTAGTGAAAAAAGGATTTGCCGGGCATTAAAACAGCTTGGTTTTAAATTCAAAACATTCCAAAACAGGTCTGAAGCTGCTTTTAAACAGCGGGTTGTATATAATCTTAAAAAAGGCAATAAGCTGATTCTGCTGACAGACCACGAAGACCACTGGATAAGCGCTGTAGATTATGAAAACAAATATATCACCGTTATTGATCCTGAGCAGAAGAGAGTCAGAAAATACCTGACCCCGAGGTCACTTGGCAAATGGTGTTTAAATTATAATAAACGTAATAGTGAAACATATTATTACGGGATAATAATTATTAATCCTGATAATTAAACAGCAGAAATATCGTTAGCAAATATTGAACCAATGAATTAAAATAATTGTTATAATATACATACATTACTGAACAATTCTATTTTAATATTATGCTTAACAGTCCGTTAAAAATTTCTAAAATCGATGCAGGCAATTATCTCAAAGGTTTAATGCTTCTTATACGTAAAGATCACGAAGTCACAGAAGCAGAAAAATCATTATTAAAAAGGATCGGCAAATCCCTTGGTTTTGAACAGGAATTTTGTGAAAATACCATCGATCAGATTTTAAACAACAAATTTGTAGAAGATACACCACCGGTTTTTAAAGAAAAAGAGCTGGCTGTTAAGTTTATAAAGGACGGGCTTGCCGTAATTTTTTCAGATGATAAAATACATCCGGCAGAAGAAAACTGGCTCATTGCAGCTGCTGAAAAAAATGATATTGATATCATTAATTTTTATGAACTCAAAAAAAATATTCAATTATGTGCAATAATCCTTTAAAACTGGAAGTTGATGATTTTATTGTCAGTAAATAGACTGATATTTCTTACAAAAATTCAACCTGTTATAAACCCTCAGTTTCCGGGTAAAAATCTACCGGAACATTAAATTTATCCCGTCATTTCTGAACACTTTAATTAAATAAAATTGTTTATTATTAAGTAATTAA
>LLZO01000259.1 GCA_001567545.1 Candidatus Tepidiaquacellales bacterium OLB5 | reverse complement strand
GGCATTAAGCCCCTGTTTTATGCTGTATAGAATTCCCTTTTACTTATAATCCGAATTTTACACCGGCTGTAAACCTGAAGCCGTTATTTTTTGCAGTTATTGTTCCTTTAAGTATGTTTGAAAAACCTAGTGAATATCCAATACCTGTAAAAAGATCGGTTTTATCTGCAACTTTAAATTCCATACCGCTGCCGAAATATAACCCGAAATCAATCGATTCATAAGCAGTAGATACATCATTTTCCTGGAAGTTTACACCGTCTGTTGCTTCTTCGCTTGCGGAAAGCTGTATCCCTAAGGTAGGTCCCAGTTCAAAATATGGCTTAACCTGGTTAAGCGGAAGATTTACATTTATGAGCATAGGAAATTCAATGTAACTTAAGTTTTCGGTATATGTAACCCCGAAATTGTTTCTTATCTCAAAGCCTTTTGTAATATACCTGATAGCCGGCTTTATGGAAACATATTTTGAAAACCCGATATCAACAAATCCGCCTACCATAAACCCTGTTTTTGAACCGTTGTTTAAAGTTGGTTTTAAATTTGCATTTGCAAGATTCAATCCGCCTTCAATTCCAAGGCTAACTCCCTGCTGTGAAAATGAAGCGCCGGTTAAAACTAATACTGTAAAAATTAATGTTAAAATGGTTTTTAAATTTTTCATTTTTTTCTTTCTTAATTAAATTATTTAATGTTTTTTGTTTTGTTTATAATTTTAGATATTTTTATTGAACTGTGTAGTCTGTTGTTACTTTATATGTATTATTGGCAGCCGGTGCTTTCCCGGTAAATTCAAACTGCCATTGCTGCCCCTGAGTAACTCCTGTATAATTATTGATTATATATGCGCTGTCTTTGCTGTAGATATAATCCGGGTTGCCGTATACAAGAGAGTCTGTAAACTGTTCAGCCCTGTACCTGCTTACCACTGATGAAATTTTTGCATCCGCTGAAGGCTTAAAAATAAACTGTACGCTGCCGCTTGGATTTATCCTTTGTGATATCTGAAAAGTTACATTATAATTATTTAACGGTTCAGTAGGTCCGTTATTTCCGCACCCGGTGATCAGCAGGTATGTAAGCATTAATCCCCCGAATAATATTTTTGTTATACCCTGTTTCAACTTTTTTTATTCCTTTCTTTATTTTTTTGAATATATTTAATTTTAAAATCAGTTCTTTTTAAAAATCAAACCTGATATATATGGCTCCCAACCAGGCACTGAAGCTATTTCATTTATTACTGTTACGGAATCTGCGGTAAATGTGTAAGCTGAATTATTAATCTCAAATATTCCGTTCGAATCACTGCCGTATTTGTTTATTACGTGCCAAAGTCTTGTATCTCCGGCAGGTTTATAATAAAACGAAGATAAAAATTCCACCTGTTTTAATTCAGCCGCGGGATGCTTTTCAAAGCTGCTGTTATCACTTTTTTTTCAGCGTAAAACCTGTTATTATAACTGCAAGTAAAATTGATGGCAGTATCATGAGCTTTAAATATTTTACGATTTTCATTTTTTTGTATTCCCTTCTATATTCTTTATTGATATTTCTGTTTAATTGTGTTTTTATAATAGTTTTTTTTTCTTTTTTATTTTTTTTATATTCTCTGATTCCCGGGTTAATATTTTCGGCAGAATTTCATTAAAACTGTATCCGTTTATCAGCGCTATTCTGATCATGGATTGCTTTGAAGTCTTGCTGAATTTTTTTCTGCTGTTGTTTTTCATTTTATGATTTTCAATTCTGTATCAAAGATAGTTTTCACAGGCAGACTCAGCAAATAATATATTTATTGAAACTAATCAGTAAATTTAACTTCTATAATATAGGAAGTGTTGATTTTAGCCTTATTTTTAAGGTTTTTAGGGATCTCAGACTAATCAGAATAATCATGTGAATAATTTAAAACTCATCAATATATTAAGGACTTTTTCGAAAAACGAAATGAAAGAGTTCGAAAAATTCATTTCATCCCCTTTTTTTAACAGGGGAAGAAATTACATTCCCTTTTTTAACCAGCTCAAGAAATTCCACCCGAAATTTGAAGATGAGAAAATGACCCCGGAATATATTTATTCTAAAATTTACCCGGGCAAAAAGTACAATAAACAAATAATCTGGAATATGTCCTCTTCTGTGCTTGCAATGTGTGAGGACTTTTTAATGTATGTTTCTTTAAGAAGAGATAAATTCGGAAGAGAGCGGCAGGTAGCTGAAGAATTCCTTGAAAGGAGGCTTTCTTCGTATTATAAAAAAAAGCTGAATGAAATGGAATCTGCTCTTGACAGCCTTGGGATCGGGTCAGCATATTTCAGACAAAAAGCAGAGCTGGAAGACGGCAGAATGGCATACCATTTTATTGAAGACACACAGAAATATCTTCCTGAGCTGGTTGACAAAAAGGGAAATTATATTATCCTGCACTTTATGAGGGAAATTTCTGATATTATTGGCAGTATGCGAACCAGCAAAAGCATGTATAATAAACCATATGAAGAATCAATGCCTTATAAGTTTGTTACAAATCTTAAGCTTGATAAAATTGTTGAGTATGCATATAAAACCAAATTTAAATATGCGGCAGTACTGGATATATATCATGAAACAATAATGCTTTCGCTGGAATACAATAATAAGGAACATTTTTTCAGGCTTATGGAACTTTTTGAACAAAACCATCATCTTTTCACCAAAGAAGAAAAACATTTGGTAGCCGCAGAGCTTACAAATTACTGTGTGCAGAAAATGAATGAAGGAGATGCATCTTTAAGACAGGCAAACTTTGAGCTCGATAAGTTTAAGCTTAAACAGGAAATTGTTCTAATAAGCCGAATTTTGCCAAAGGTAACCTTTATGCAGATACTTGGCAATGCGCTTTATTTAAAGGAATATGATTGGGCTGTAAAATATATAGAAGAGTATGCTCCAAAGCTTAAGCCTTCCTATCAAAAACCGACAAAAATGCTTTGTTATGCCCACCTGTATTATCTTCAGAAAGAGTACGGAAAAGTTCTTGAATATCTCAGCAAAGTTGAGTTCATAGACACACTTGATAAAATATACGTAAAGACACTATATATAAGAACGTATTTCGAAATGAAAGAATTTGAAACTTTGCAAAGCTTTCTTGATACAACCAGGCATTTTTACGAAAAGAACCCTCATGTAAGCAATATATTAAGGAGCAACAATATCAAATTTGTAAGCTGCATGAGCCGTCTTTTACAGGCAATGGAATCAAACGATGATTTTGAAATGGAGAAGATCAGGAAACAGGTAAAAGGCGATAAAACCATAGCCAATGGAATATGGATAATGGAGAAAATAGATGAAATAAAAAAAGGAGCCAAATAGTTCCTTTTTTGTCAATATTAAAACATTTTATTTAACTAGTACCATTTTCTTTACTTCAAAAAAATTTTTTGCAACAATACTGTAGAAATATACACTGCTTGGTAGATGCGAAGCATCAAAATCTATATTGTATAATCCTGCGCTCAATTCATTATTGACCAATTGAAGCACTTCACGTCCTTGTAAATCAAAAATAACTAGCTTAACAAATGTTTTTTGTGGCAATCCAAAATTAATGTTTGTAATAGGGTTAAATGGGTTGGGAAAATTTTGTGATAAAAAGAATTTATCTGGAATTTCTTCCGAAATATTTTGTAAACCAATGATTTCACTTAAATGCCTTCTGTAAACACCATTTAATGTTGTACCGGCAAATATATACTCATTTAAAACACATAACGAAGTTACACGTGCATTATTCATTCCTTGATCAATATGCAACCAATTATCACCATTATTTGAGGTAAAGAAAACAGAATATCCCATAGTTCCAACAAAAATATTATTTGCCATTATTTCCACAGAATATGGAATAGGAACTTGATAATTAGAATCAATTGCAAACCAATATAAACCGTTATTTGTGCTTAAAAAAACACCTCTATATGCAGCAGCAACAATAATAGACAATTCCGTTGATAATGAATAAACTGTTGATGTATTAATTGGTACCAAACTCCAAGATAACCCATTATTTGAGGATTGGTATATGCCATTGTTTGTTGTACCTGCAAAAATGTAATTGTCTTTTGCCACAATATCATTAACATCAACATTGTTTAATGCTTGATTCCAATTTAAACCAAAATTAGTTGACGTATAGATGCCTTTTAAATGACCATTACCAGCTATGTAATTAGAATTATTTATTACAAATGCATTAACATCGTAATTGTTTAAGAAAGTTTGATTCCAGTTTTGCCCATAATTGGTTGAAAGGAAAATACCCTCTAAATACGTATTCACAAAAATGTTATTTTGCTGTATTGTAAAGGAATTAACTATAAAAGTATTTAAAGATGAACGAACCCAATTTAAACCATAATTTGTTGATATATATACTCCGCTATCCGGCCAAGTACCAGCAAATAATATGTTACCAGATTTAACTAATGAATTTACTTGTCTATTACTTAATCCATTATTTACTTGGATCCATTGACTACATAAATTAATAGTAATAAAAAATGTAAACAGAATTAATTTTTGCAAAATTCAAATTTAAAAATTTCGCGTTCTACATATTTTTTATTATATATAAGATACTATATAAAATAATATTAAAATATATAAAATTTATTCCATTTTTAAGTTAATTAAAAAAGGAGCTAAATAGCTCCTTTTTTTTAAATACTTTATACTAATCAGAGAACTTAGTGTCATCTGATTGATTGATTTACTTTAGTTTATTTACAGCTTTTGTAAGTTTTGATTTCTTATTTGCTGCATTATTCCGGTGAATAATTCCCTTTACAGCGGCTCTATCCAGAACTTTTACAGCCTTTTTCAGCTCTTTGGAGGCAGTATCTTTATCTTTAGCGGAAGAAACATTTTTTTAAAGCGGATTTTATTTTAGCTTTAAAGTGTTTATTATATTCAGTTCGCTTAGGTGTCTGCCTTGCTCTTTTTTGAGCTGATTTATGTCTTAATGGCATCTAATTTTTGTCCTTTTTATACTAAAATTATAGATTTATTATTGCTTAATTCAGATTTAATTACAAAAATAGCCATATCTTATTAGAAAATCAATTTACTATTTTAATCCCGGCTGCTGAAACAGCCATTTTATAACAAAAACACTTAAAAATGGAAAAATTGAAGAATAAAATTCTCTGGGTTGATGATGAAATTGAGCTTTTACGCTCAAACATCCTCTTTCTTGAAGATAAAGGCTATTTTGTGGAAAAAGCTACAAACGGCGAAGATGCTGTTGACCTGGTGAAGGATAAGGATTTCGACCTTATTTTTCTTGATGAAATGATGGCAGGTATGGGTGGATTAAAAACTCTTGCTTCAATTAAA
>LLZO01000258.1 GCA_001567545.1 Candidatus Tepidiaquacellales bacterium OLB5 | reverse complement strand
TTTCTTATTTGTCAAGCTAAATTAATATACTGTAGAGGGGGTCGGTAAAACTTTGCAATCGGCGCAAGCGCAACTTATTTAAATAAAATAACTTAGCGAACGCTTAAGGACACAAAATTTTGCAATTATTACAATTGCGTGCAAAAATTGTAACGCCGATTGACACAAATTTTTGCATTATTGCATTTTTGATTAAATTTCGAAGGGTAGAATTTACAAGATTTTTTAAAGGTGATTTTGACAATTTGGCAAATAACAAGGCGGTGTGCAATGGCTGAACGGGTTGAGGTGGAGCGAAGCTGGCGAAACCCGTAGAAGCCGTTGCTGCCTTTCTGTTTAAATGCGCTTGCAGCGCCATAGAGGAGCTGAGGCGATAAGAATGCGAACGAAGTGCCTTTTGCGATAGCAAAACTCCCACGAGTGAGCATATCGCCGAAGCATAACAAATTCCTAAATACTGAGTGTAGCCGGTGTATTTAAAAACACCGGCGGAACGAAAACTAAAATCATAGCTGCAAAGTGCATTTAAATATTCATACACCGCCAATATAACAATAAAAAATGCAAGAAAATTTTGTGCCTTAAGCGGAGCTATCTTTTTAAAACAAATAAGTTGCGCTTGCGCCGATTGCAAAGTTTTACCGACCCCCTCTAAATAATTTAAAAATGCCATATTTTTAAACTTATTTTTCAATATTCTGCTTTATTCTTTTCACTTTTCACTTTTCACTTTTCACTTTTAACTGTTTTATTTTATACCACCGCCACAAATTTTTGCAACGAACAAATTTTTGCTTTTGCGCCGCAGGCACTATATCCAAAACGGGGTAAGCTTTTGTGCTTTTTACTCATTAAAATAGGCGACCACTAATGTACGACACCGAAAATGATAAGGAGGTAATGAAAGTCCGGGCGGAAGATCCGCATCATCAGCTGGCAGCGCAAGCACTTGCTCTGGCGTAAGCCAGGGGGAGGCTTCTTTTATTTCTTCAGGATCTTTAAGATTCAGTATATTATCCCTGTATTCAATAGCCCTTTCAACCGGGAAAATTACACCATTCAAGCGCTGGCATATTTCACTGGTCCGATCATCCATGACAGCACGTATTTCGTAAAATTGAATTTTTGCCTGTTCGAATGCGTTTACCTTTCCAAGTTCCCTTACGGTATTTGTTTGATGTTCTGCAAGATCATAGAAATACTGGCTTCCCTGGTCAGTGAGTGATTTAAAATTAGTTTCAAAATCTTCAGCTATTTCCTTAAGTGTTTTATCACTGTTAAAATAACCGGAGGTTAATTCATCAAATTTAGTTTTCAGGTTATCACCATAATAATTACGAATCCAAAATAAATTCTGTTCCGCCAGTATCTTTGAAGCTTCGGTATCATTTACATTAAATGATAATTTTACTTTAAGAGGTTTGGCAATTTCGTTCTTACCTAGTTTCAAAATTTCTTCTGTTAATTTATCAACATCATCTGATACGGTATTTTCGAAATCTTTGCCCAGTTTATCCAGCAGTATTTTATCTATTGCTTTGGAATCAGCTGCTGTGAATTTATCGCTACCTTTTTTTAATATATATTCAACAACACCCTTTAAAGCCTCGCGGGTTTTTTCGTCGTATGCAGTTGCTATTGCATCACGCAGTTTGCCCAGAAGTTTTTTATATGCTTTATCATCTTTCTGAATAATAATAAACTGCATTTCTTCAACTTCAGAAATAATTTTATTAATCTGCAGCTTACTTAAGTATGACCCAGTCAAATAATTATGCATTTATCTGCTTTTTAATATTAACAAGCTGACTATGAATTTTTGCAAGCTGTTCTGCGGGCTGCATTTCTTCTTCATCTATTGGATCATAACCTGATTCAATTCTTTTTTCATTATCAGTTAACCATGGAGCTGAATTCAGCCCTGTAACAAGATCCTTAAATGATTCAATTGACATTGCTCTTAATTCCAGATGCAGGTCATCAATACCAAGCCCGAATTTGAATAATTTATTAAGCTTGCGCTGAATTCTTAATCTTTCCGGTTTGCCAATAAGCTCTTCAAACAGGCGGAACATCATATCACCTTCACCTGAACCAAGCTGCCCGGCTGTGGCAAGTCCCCATATTTTTGCATTCATACCGTGGGCAACCATTACAACATCCCGGGAAAATTCCCGCTGCTTTAAAAAGCTTGCATCTTTAATTTCCGCTGATACTTTTTCGATACGTATCTTTACGTTGGGATCATCTGAATTCAGGTATAATGCTTTGCCTGCGTTAAGAATGCCTTTATAATTTTTACTTAAGAAGCTGTTAATATCTTCAAGAACCTTGGAATCAACTTCACCGCCTTCTACAACAATAATAAAATCGATCATCATGCCGTTTTTGAAACGGCTGATGTTAAATTCAACACTTGACCGGTCAAGAGTTATATCGGCAGATGCGCTGTAATAATCAGGATATGCATAATAGCGTGAGCGTGAACAGTAATCTTTCAGCCAAAGCACTTCATTCATATCTTTTGATCTTTTTGCCCGGTTAAAACTGTAAAGAGAAAATTTCTGTTCTGCTGCACCATCTTTCTGAATAAAATAAATATTATTTCTTTCCTTTTTTACGCGAACTTCAGGAGCACGCATATTGTAAAGCTCAGCCAGCTCGCCTTTTGCATTTGAAACACATTCAAGATAAGAATACCGGAAAGTATTAAAATCTTCACCATATCCGTATAGAATATCAATAAAATCATCACCAGCTGAATTAGGGTTTTCCAGGAATTCTGAAAACTTTTTATAATTCGGAAGTTCTTTATAATTATCTTTATTCTTTTCGTCATCAGGAAGAATATCGTAACCCTGGTATACAGTTGCGATAGTTTTAAGGCGGATTGACCTGTCATGGAAAGCATTCCAGTCGCGCATTTCAGCCAGTGTTTTAGGGTCAATGGGCGGAGTTATAGATAACCCGAATTGCCCCTGTTCTTTTTGAGAGCTTGATTTTGCAATAGTGCGTGATGATGCTTTCCCAGGCGGGCTGTTTTCAAAATTTATGCCGGGCAGAAAAATTGATGAAATGTATTTTGATGAAACTTTTCCCGGCTTAACATGGAACTTCTTATTTTTTGCAAATTCCGGGACTTCATCCGTATGTATGTGAATATGGATATTATTAGAGCCGTTCTTTACTTTTTTAACCGTTGTATTCATGCAGCACCTAATAATTTTGATTTAACTTTATGTTTAATTTTCAGCAAAAATCTATCTGCAACGCCCTTTGCGCCGGCTACAGCATCCGGACCGTCTTTATCACCATCCGGAAAATCAATAAACTGATCTACGAGTAAATTCTGATCTGAATGATTGCGTTTGAATTTAATTTTCCCTCTTTCAATTACAGAGCTAAGCGCACCGATTCGCACTTCTTTTGACTGCAAGTTTGTAATAAGCTTTATGTTAAGTGTTTTATTTCTGACATTTTCTTCAATCTCATAATCTTCCTTAAGTGTTGACTGGAATGCGTTAGCTTCAATCCCATCAACAGAGGATTTATATTCTTCAGATAAATTAAAATGTGAACGAACCATCTGCCATTTGCTGGTTTTTTTAAGCCATGCGTGACGGATGTAGTAATGCATATTTTTTGCATCAACAGCCAAAACAATAATAGCTTTGTAGCAGTGCTCCATACCTTTGAGCGCTGCGGGATCGACATAAGTAACAACAGGCAGATTTGGCGGTATTTCATCTTCTTCGTAATACTGGAACCAATCCGGATTGAAGTATGCATCTTCATCTTCGGGTTTCTGCATCATTTCAACACGCTCTGTCTCAGGCATTTTTTCAAGGTCATCAAGAAGCTGTTTAGTCGGGAATCTACCAGGCCAGGATGAGACCAAGCTGCCTTTGCCGTCATCAACCAATGCGGCGAATCCTTTTTTGACCCAGTGCTTACAGTCGTTATGGTTTAAAAGCTTATGAAGAATAGATTTTTTACTGAAATAATTACCAAGGAAAATGAAGCTGAAAAGCTTCGGGTTAGTTGCCTTGTATGCATCTTTAAGAAGAAAATTAACAATCTTTTTAACAACGCGAGCGCTGTTGGGTGATGTACGGCTTTCAATATCTTCAATGATAATATGATCGAAGCGGAACTGTACATTTTTTCTGCCTTTTGGTGACATCTTGGGACCAATACCAAGAACACGAACACCGTTTTTAGTAACAAAATCAGTATCACGCCATTTGCTTGTACCGCGAAGCTCACCAAAATCATTTATTATTCTCGGGTTAGCTTCCAGCTCTGCTTTAATAGGAATTGTATATTCAGCTGCATTATCTTCAGATGCGGAAATAAAACCAATAAATCTGCGGGTGCGGTAACATATCTTATGCACAACATCAATTAAGCTGACAATTGATGATTTTGCGCTGCCGCGATAACCATACATAAGAACACCAATACCGGTTACGCTTGCCAGGCGGAACATTTCAGAGTGCATAGGGGAAAATTCATCTTCGCAGTAATGGGGAAAGTATTCCTTTGCGTAGTACAGCTTATCGGTTTTTGCCCGCGCAATTCTTTCACGTTTTTTTACCGGGTCATCATCACCAAATACAGGGACACCCGCACAAATGAAGTCGAGTATTTCCTGATAAGATCTTTTAAATTGTGATGAAGTAATTGCCATTAATTAAGCTTCCCGTAAACTATATGATAATAAAAACCTTTCTCAATGCGTGTTATTGTATGTTTGTTGTATTTGTCGCCAATTTTATAGCTTTGTCCGCTGGAGGTGGCAAAAAGAATTTCGTCATTGCGGACTTTTCTTTTTAGCTTTTCAAGCGGGATGGTTCTGAAATAAATTAAAGATAATAAAATTAAAGCAAGAATCAGAAACAAAATTATTATATTTAAAGATGCAATGATTTCCATTTTAACCCTTTATTCCCGGTGAATATGTTTTTAAAGCGTATTCCTGGTATCTATCCAGTAAATTTCTTAACGATGTGAAGAAATCATCAGGCAGCAGACCTGATTTAGCTTCTTCCCTGATGAACTTGCCGAAATCAGACGTTACAAAAAGGATCGAACCAAGCCGGTCCTGATCTTTGTACAGGGATTTTATAGTTTTTGAAATTTTAGAAATGCTGTCTGCAATCTGAGCAACAGCTTCTGCGCCGCCGGCTGAACTTAGTTTTTCAATCTGTTCTTCCAAAGCTTTTGTAAGTATCTCAGGTGTTTTTGCAGATTTTTTATTTGATTCTTCGCGGAGCTGTTCCCAGTTTTCAGCTTTAACCCAGTTATAAATAGTTTTTGCATTACGGTTCAAAGCAGCAGCGATACCGGGGACATCCCAGCCATCTTCAATATAAAGTTTTTTGATGTACGGCTTAAGCTGTTTTATTGATTGTTTTTTCTGGCTCATAAAATACCGCTATTTCACTGTTATGCCTTTTGTTATTGTTTTGATGCGTTCTTCAGATAAGCAAAATTGTAAGGAACATTTATGCAAAGCTTCTTCGTATTTCATACCGTTTGAGCGCATTGATTTGAAAGCGCAGCGGATACGGAGATCTCGGATCTTTACTTCATCAGTGATACCAAGCTTTGAAGCCTTGTTTATAATGCTCTCTGTATTTGCATCAAGTGTCATATTACAATATATTGAGTTTTATAAAAAAATGTTAGCTTGAAATTAAATTTTTTTTAATCCGGTAATAACGGCGGAAGCTTCTTTCATCGTTAAACCGTCAAGTGAAAGTTTGCCGGTTGTATGATTTATGAAATTATTAAGGTGATTTACATCCCACTTCTTTTGGCTGCAAATTAAATTAATTGCATTAAACTGTTTTTTTGTGATGAAACCGGGTTTACCGATGCTGCCGGATAGCGGCGGGCAAGCCCCGCCGCCTACAGAATTAATACTCAATGCTTTCAATGCTTCGATGATCTTATCTGCCTGAGCTTTTGTGCAGGCATCCTGTTTGAGCGAATGCGCGCCGGACCAGTCGGGCATTAGGTCGTGCAGCTGGTCGTTAGATAGATTACAGTCTTTGGCAAGTCCGAAGATCATGCTGCGCTGCTGTGGCGTTATTGGGTTTTGGATGAGGTTCATAATCTGTATTTACCTGCTTTATCGTTCTGCCTATACTCTTCAAGCGAATCAAGAACATCGATTATCTGGTGTGGTTTAATTGTACCAATTGAATTTTCTACGTAACAATTGCCAGACAGTGTAACAGCTTTGACGTAATCGGCATATATCATTGCGGGTGCTTTTATAACAATAATTTTGCCTGCTTTCAATTTATTAATTAACATTTTCAAAATTCAATCTTATTAATTTTATATTTTACATCTTTTAAGTTATTATCCATTGCAAACCACAACAGGTCGGTATCATCCGGATCATTCAAAAAAAATGTCTTTTTAAACCGCGGCTGTTGTTTTCCTTAGCGGTAATACCATAAACGGTTTTAACATCCTTTTTCTTATGCCGTTTATTATTCCATTTCTGCTTAAATGATTTATTGCGAGACATGGTTTAATCTTTAGATTAATTGTTATAAATATAATTTTTAACTGAATAAATATCTTTCTTCATCTTCAATTATTATTGTTTTAAAAGGAAATCCGGAATCTTTCGGAACAGATTGGATCATACTCAATAGTGTATTTGAGCTTGTGAATATTACCTTTTTTTCTCCATCCAATTCGATCTGTAAATGCAGGCACTTCTTATTCTCGAAATGTTTAGAATCTGTAACTTTATAATGATGTACAGTAATTTCTTTATTAATGATTTTCTTTATTTTTACCTTGTCACCGGTAAAGCTTTGAGTCTCTGCTTTAATGCCAAAATCTTTAAAAGTTTTCATTCAGGTAATAATTTTTTTAATAAATGTTTACTATTGCAGTGTAATAACCAGCCTTTGTACGATGCTATCGATTTATCGTTCTTATTGTTTTTAAGCATTTTGATAAATCTTTTTTTAATTCG
>LLZO01000257.1 GCA_001567545.1 Candidatus Tepidiaquacellales bacterium OLB5 | reverse complement strand
CTTGTCGGTGTGTGTTGGCACACATTACCGCAAGCGCCTGCTTTTCAGCTGGGAAATCCTTGAGCAGGCAAAAACAGCAATGACAAGGCTTAAGCAGAACATTCAGCAGATACGCGGCGACGCTAAGAAGAATTTTGATGAGCGCGATGCATCGATGCCGGAAGGAGAGAGGGAGAAATTCCTTGAAGCCGTGAACGATGACCTGAACATGCCGCAGGCATTAGCCGTGCTGTGGGGCGTTGTGAGGAATGATAAGCTAACAAGTATCGAGAAGAAAAATCTGATAAACGATTTTAACCGCGTGCTGGGACTTGATCTTGATAAAGATTTAGAAACCGGGAATACTAACGTACCCGCTGAAATTATGGAGCTTGTTGAAAAACGTATTGCGGCAAAGAAAGCCAGGGACTTTAAGAAAGCGGACTCATTGCGCGATGAGCTGAAATCATTGGGCTGGGAAGTGGTTGATAAAAAGGATGGGGTAGAAGTGAAGCAAATTGGGAATTAGAAATTAAAAATTACGAATGAATTTTTATTTTATATTGACGGTTTTGTTAATTTCCGGTATTATTTATACACAGGATTTCAATATCCCTGATCAGCAAAACCGGGAAGCATTAAAATCAATTAAAATAATTGAAAGTATAATTTATTCACTGGATACAACCATTAATGCTACGCGGGAAACTAACAGTGCAGAAATGATAGACTCAATTTGTTATAGTCATAAAACACAGTTTGATTTATTATTGGAAAAGAATGACAGGGACTGGAAAATAATCAAACTAGGGAACAGGCTAGAGTATTATGATCATACGTTAGGAAAATTAAAGGTTAGATATGTAATATTTGATAATAATTTATGGAAGATTAAATTTAACTTTTATTTTACATACGTTAATACTGACGATACATTATATTTTTATCAGCCGAGTATTAGTTTTCTGGATTCAATCAAAACCACCACTCGTATTCCTATTGAGGTTGAATATTCGGGTTATCAAAAAGAAATCATAGGTTATAGCTATACATTTGTTTTTCCGGGAATGGATATTAAATTAAGAAAATATTATAACGGAAAATTAAATCCATATATTAACGTAGAATATAAAGATATTGAATACCAGGAAGATATAGATTTTGTAAACGATCCTATAAATTCTTTAACATATGGATTTGCCTGCGGGCCAGGGGGGACATCCCCTGCGGGCTTATGGGTATTTGCAAAAATTGTACATTATGATAAAATTTATCTTGCTGAAAGGCTGCTTTTTTCTCCAAATCCAGTAACTAGATTAATGGCTCATGATGCTGTTGAGTTTTATATGATGAAAAATTTATATTTTCCGTCAACAAAATACATTAAACAGCTTAAAAAAAATTGAAAACGATGAAACGATTATTCGCGCCTGTTGGGGCTGTTTTTCTGAGAGCATAACCATGAAGGAAGCGAATATGAAAGCATCCGACAATAAACTATACCTATACGACAACATTATATTCCCGAAAAAAATTAAAAAATAAAATCATAATTTTCATATCTTTCTACATTTTCCACATAATCATTTAAACCCACTTCAGCAAGTTCTATCATTTCCGGACCATTATTCGCCAACCTAAACGATTCGACATATTACCCTCGCTTTTCTTGGTTATGAACAAATTCCGTAGTCTTTGATTTATTTTTCTATGTCATAATTATAATTATAACATTCCATTTTTTAACATGCAATATTATGTTGAATATAGATCTACATTGAATTACTTTTGTGAAACTAATTTAAATTACCACATGAAAAACCTCATTTCGTCAATTTTCGTACTGGCTTTAATGTTCACAGCGCAGAACATCTACTCACAAAAAGCCTATGATGTAGAAGGCAGGTATGCAGTAGGCAAAACAAATTGTACTATTGAGTGGAGCGAAAGCTCGAAGGCTTTCCGTGTTTATTGGGATAACGGCACGGGTTATACGCTGCTGTTTTATTCCGATGAATATCCGAATGGCAACATTGTTTATACTGAATATGAAAATGACGGCGTGACATATACAGGTACATTCACATTCACAGATAGCGCATGCAATACGGGCTCATATGATAGATGGGATGGAAAGAAGTTTTCGATCAGGAAAAGAAATTAACATCCTTTTGAAATTGCAGGTCAAAGGCATGCCTTTGACCTGCGGGGAATCTTGATTTTGGAAAAACCACAAGAATATTACATAAATAAACCGCAGCGGAAAAAGGGTTATGATTATGATCTTCCAGGAGCTTATTTTGTAACCATTTGCCTGAAAAACCGCAGAAATTTGTTCGGTAAAATTATAAATGAAATTTGCGAGCTTTCCGGGATTGGTAAAATTGCTGATAAATGCTGGAGAGAAATTCCGGAGCATTTCAGGAATGTTGGAATTGGTGAATATATAATCATGCCAAATCATTTTCACGGGATTGTTTTAATGTATGATAATAACACCATGGATCAAACATATGCACTTGACTTCAAGCAGGTTAAAAGGGAATTAACAATTGATAAGAAAAACATTGAACATATCAGAAAGATGCATAAAAAATTATCAGTTGTCGTTGGTGCGTTTAAATCAGCCGTTACCAAAGAATCTAACAGGTTAAATCCTGAAATAGATTTTGCCTGGCAAACATCATTTTATGATCATATTGTAAGAGATGATAAAGGTTTAGAATATATCTCTGATTACATCAGAATGAATCCGTTAAACTGGAATAAAGATCTGGAAAACGAAAAGTATTTATCAGAAATTTCTGAAGATGAAAGAGCAAAGCAAATTAAAGAGTATTATAGTAAAATATTATAACCGTAGGTCAAAGGCATGCCTTTGACCTACAAGAAACAAGAAACAAAACCTCCTTACGCCAAGTATCATATAAAAAAGGAGATTACAATGATTTCTATGTTTATTACCGTGATGTTAATGTTCACATTATGCACCGGCTCAGCGGAGCTGCGGAGCGTTAACAATACGCCCGGCGATACATGCCGCACATTCAGCGATGCCGAAAAACTCAGGAACAAAGATGCTGTGATTTTCGGCAGGCTGCAGAAGTTCACTCCCTGGCAAAGCGGCAAGGGTGCGGGACATATGTTCTGGCAATGGGAAATAAAGCTTGCCGACGGCACCGCAATTCCGGTGGTGAATAAAAATAAATCCGATGGCGAATCAATTGTTTTTGATGAATACGAAAGCCGCAATGTTTTAATTTACGGAAAGGTATTTTATGGAATTATAATCGGCGACAGCAATCCCGAACACCAGAGCATGACGGGCTTCAGGATAGATGCAGACGGAATTGATATTGCCGCGGCAGTTAATATAAAAGATACCTGTTGGGTTTATGCAGATGTGCAGT
>LLZO01000256.1 GCA_001567545.1 Candidatus Tepidiaquacellales bacterium OLB5 | reverse complement strand
CAGCTGACATTCTGCCAGTAGAATTTCCATACCGCCCGAAAGATTTCCCCAGCATGAATAAATTTCAGCGGGTAGTACATATTTGCAATATGTCTGAAGTGTATAAATTTCAACTGTTGTGCAGTTAGTGCCGGTGCAGTTTCTGCCTACTTTAATATTTAACGGGATAACAAATCCGGTTACAGCAGCATCATTAATTATTGATACCTGCCGGCACTCACTGCAGGTTTCACCTGCCTGCTGAATATTGTAATCATACCCGCTGCCCTGTTTAAGGCGTACTGTAAAAATAAAATCGGTATTAGGCGTAAGCTCAAAATTGCTGAATTGTTTTGTTTTGTACCCGGCAGCTGAAAAATTCAGATCAGCAAATGTCCTGGTTTCACATAAAGCAGATACATATGTTTCAAAAAATCCCTCAGAATTACTTCTTCCGATAGTGTTACCTGCAGCATCCTTAAGTTCAGCATTTATAACCGGCAGGCCGGTAAAATCATCTACAATGTATCCAAGTAAATAAGCTTTATCTGGTTTCAGAAGTGATGTTATTCTGGAAGGATTTAACTTTTCATTTCGGGTAAACGGATCCATATAAATATCATATTCAGCTTCACCGGAATTGATGTTTAAATTTGTCTGAACAAAGCTATATCCCTGCTTAAAGGCTATTAGCTGATAGCTGCCTTCCGGAATTGAAGCAGAATAGGAATTTTCGTGGTTTAAAGTAAAATTAACAGATTGAGTAGAATTATGTGTATTCTGAAGCTGAATATTTTCAGGCTGCAGCCTGTAACCGGTTTCGCTTGAAAAGAAGTTCAGAACTATCCGGCTGCTGTATGTCTTTCCTGCAAATAATGTTATACTGAAGCATAAAATAAACTGTAATAAATTTTTCATTTATCTTTATATTTATTGACTAAAAATAATCAATCACATAAGAAAATGAAATAGTAATTATTGTAAATAATTGTTAATTCATCTGATGACTTTAAGTCATCAGATGAATTTCTATTTTAACAAAACCATTCGTTTAGTTTCAACAAAATTTTCGGTAATCAGTGAATAGAAATAAACACCGCTTGCAAATCCGGAGCCATCCCAATCTACTTCGTAAATACCGGGTATTAGCTGTTCGTTAACAAGTGTTGTGATTTCACGTCCGAGAAGATCGTAAATTTTTAATAAGACCACTTCTCTATCTCCTGCTTGCAGATGGTGATTAAGTGAAGGAATTTCAAATCTTATTTTTGTAACGGGGTTGAATGGATTTGGGTAATTTTGGTGGAGTGAATATGATTTTGGAATTGAAGTAGAGATATTGCTTAATCCCACCAATATTCCCCCGTTTGTTGTCTTCAATATTGCGCCATTATAACCGCCTGCCCAACCTGTTAAATTATTTATAAAAAATAAAGCATTTAAATCAGAACTATTAATACCGCCCTGTACATTCCAGTTAATACCGCCGTTTGTAGAATGATAAATTCGTCCACTTGAGGTCATCCACCCGGAATTTTGATCAGCAAAATATAAATTATTAAATTGGT
>LLZO01000255.1 GCA_001567545.1 Candidatus Tepidiaquacellales bacterium OLB5 | reverse complement strand
TTCCGTTTCCAGACAACCAAAGAATTCCTGACTTTCCAGTATATTCTGAAAATAGATTATCAGCGCGATGAAAAGAACCTGAATTTTAATATTCTTGGTTTTTCAGCTCCCGTTGGCGATCTATCCTCAAGCGGTACAGCAGGGTATGAATACAGAATGTATGATTTTAAACTGACGGAGTATTGTATTACAATTGATAAAAAAGATTCTGATAAAACCAGGTTCAGGCTGCTTGTTCAGCGCTCAAAAAGTACACCGGTAAAACTGTCGCATATTTCCAAAAAAAAGTTTTATTGAAATTAAAACAGAAAACAATTAATTAATGATACCAAAACTATTTCAGCTTGGGCCTGTTCCCGTTTACAGTTATGGTCTGATGCTCGGCATTTGTTTTATAGTTGCAAGCTGGCTGCTGCAGCGTGAATTTAAACGCAAAAAGCTTGAAGAAGGTACAGCTGTTAATATCACTTTTATAGCACTTGTTGGCGGTGTTATCGGTTCAAAATTGTTATATGTTATTGAAGAATGGAAATCCTTTACATCAATGCCGGCTTCAAAGATTTTTTCAACGGATGGATTGTTTTCACCTGCTGGTTTAACATTTTACGGCGGATTAATTCTTGCCACCATACTGATATATTTTTACAGCCGTTCAAAAAAGATCCCTTTTTTACGGATCGCTGATTCAGCTGCACCATCACTTGCAATCGGTTACGGAATAGCAAGGATCGGCTGTCACCTTTCCGGTGACGGTGATTACGGCCTGCCTGTAAGCGAATTTATGTCATGGGTTCCCTGGGGAACTGATTATTCAAACGGTACTTTACCTCCTTCTGTGGCTTTCAGGGGAAGTGATATTGCCGCAAAATTCGGGGGAGTTGTACCGGATAATACTTTATGCCACCCTACACCGGTTTATGAATTTATAATCGGAGCATTGGTATTCTGGCTGTTGTGGAGCAAAAGAAAACAGTTTTTGGGTGATGGTAAGCTTTTCGGGCTTTATCTTGTGCTTTCCGGCGCATCGCGCCTGCTTGTTGAATTCATAAGGCTTAATCCAAGGTATTTCCTCGGACTCTCTGAAGCTCAGCTTATTTCTGTAGTATTAATCGGTATAGGCATCTGGTTATATATGCGCCAGCCTTCTACATTTATGGAAAAAGCAAAAGTCACCGGAAAACCCCAAAAGAAAAAATCTTTGTCACCCTGAACTCGTTTTCAGGGTCTGCTTGCATACTTTTAGATTATAGAGCAGGAGGACATCCCGCCGGTGCGGGACTGGTAAAAAAACCAGGATGCTGAAACAAGTTCAGCATGACAAGAATAACGACGGCCGTACCCCTCTATTTGTAAGTGTGCCGAAGAAGATAAATAGTAGGCGTCATGGCTTAGTTTACCCCAATGGGGCCTGACGCCCGATTGTTAAATGCGATTAAATTATGAATATAAACCCGTGAATAAACTTTTATCCCTGTTTACTTTTGTTATAATTTTCCTGCTTTTACCGGGATGTGATTCCGATAATAAACAAAAATCCCCTGCAGACGAAAAATCCAAAGATAAAAACACCACTGAAAATATCCCCAATCCCGACTCCGTTTACTCCATAATCATGGTTGGCGATATGATGCTTGGCACAAATTACCCGTCCGAGGCTTCACTTCCGCCGGATGACGGTAAGTTTATTTTATCTGACCCTGCCGAAATACTTCAATCCGCAGATGTTACTATCGGAAATCTCGAAGGTACACTGCTAAACAAAGGCGGCACACCAAAGGTGTGCGCAAATCCGGATAATTGTGTTGCATTCAGAATGCCGGAGCATTATGCCGGCTATATGAAGGATGCCGGATTTGATATCATGAATCTTGCCAACAATCACTCGGGCGATATGGGCGATATCGGAAGGAAATCAACACAGGAAACACTTAAAAGGTACGGAATCCTTTACGGCGGACATATTTCAGCTCCAACATCAGTTTTTGTGAAAGATGGTATCAGGTTCGGGTTTACAGGATTTGCGCCTAACAACGGAACATTAAGCATCAACGATCATAAAAAAGCCGCTAAAATAGTTGCAGAGCTTAAAAAAGAATGTGATATCGTTATTGTTGCATTTCACGGCGGGGCAGAAGGTTCCGGGGCAGTTCACGTTCCTAAAAAAAGGGAATTTTATCTTGGTGAAGATAGGGGCAACTGCTACGAGTTTGCCCGTGATATGATAGATGCCGGCGCTGATATAGTTTTCGGTCACGGTCCGCACGTGCCGCGGGGGATTGAGCTGTATAAAAATAAAATTATTGCATACAGCCTTGGTAATTTTTGTACTTATGGTAAATTCGGGCTAAGCGGCAATCTTGGACTGGCTCCGGTGTTTAAAGTATATATCGATAAGAACGGAAATTTTAAACAGGGCAGGATATTTCCATATAAGCAGGTCAGGCGCGGTTTTCCGGTATTTGATGAATCATACGAGGCTGTTGAATTAATGAAAAGGGTAACTGAAAATGATTTTCCTGAAACCGGTTTAATAATTGAATCAGACGGGAAAATTGTGAAAAAATGATTGATTTAATTATTTCGATACCTTGAATATGTTGAAATTTTT
>LLZO01000254.1 GCA_001567545.1 Candidatus Tepidiaquacellales bacterium OLB5 | reverse complement strand
TAAAAAATGACGAAGTCATTTACGGAGTAACTACGGGATTCGGTGAATTCAAAGATGTAAAAATTCCCCAAAAAGATATTGAAAAGCTGCAGCATAACCTGATTATTTCACACTCCGCAGGTGTTGGCGAACCCCTGCCAAGAAATATTGTAAGGATGATGCTTCTGCTGCGTATTAATTCGCTTGTAAAAGGTTACAGCGGAGTAAGGCTTGAACTGCTTGAACAGCTGATTAAAATATTTAACCTGGGCATAACAGCATATATACCTTCACAGGGTTCAGTCGGTTCATCAGGAGACCTTGCTCCCCTTTCTCACTTAGCAGGGATTGTTATTGGCGAAGGATATGCATACTTCGGAAATGAAATTCTGCCTGCAAGACATGTGCTGGCTGAACACGGTTTAAAACCGTTCAAGCTTAGCGCTAAAGAAGGACTTGCTCTCATTAACGGCACACAAATGATGACAGCATTTGCTGTTGAAACGCTTTACCGCGCAGAGCGTCTTTCCAAGCTCGCTGATATTTCCGGAGCGCTGAGCATCGAAGCGCTTAAAGGTACTGATACTGCATTCAAGGATGTTCTGCAGAAAGTAAGACCGCATAAAGGACAGATAAACACAGCAGCTAATTTAAGAAAGCTGCTTAAACAAAGTGAAATAAGAAAATCTCATATAGATTGCAGTAAAGTACAGGATGCATACTCTCTAAGATGTATGCCGCAGGTGCATGGTGCAGTAAAAGATACAATTGAATATGTTAAAGGTGTTATTGAAACTGAAATTAATTCAGCTACCGATAACCCGCTGATTTTTGCAGATACCAATGAGCATATCGAAGGCGGAAATTTTCATGGTGAACCTGTTGCACTGGCAATGGATTTCCTGAAAATTGCAATCAGCGAGCTTGGCAACATCAGCGAGCGAAGGACTGCAAGGCTTGTAGATGGTTCACTCAGCGGCTTGCCGCGGTTCTTAACCGCTAAAGGCGGCCTTAATTCCGGATTAATGATCGCTCAATACACTGCTG
>LLZO01000253.1 GCA_001567545.1 Candidatus Tepidiaquacellales bacterium OLB5 | reverse complement strand
GATATTCACAAAGCATACAATGCTAAAATAGTCGATTTCGCCGGCTTTGAAATGCCTGTACAATACGAGGGCATCATTGCCGAGCATATGGCAGTACGCAACTCCGTTGGTGTGTTCGATGTTTCTCATATGGGTGAATTTTTTGTTAAGGGAAAAGATGCCCTGGCTTTTATCCAGAAATGTACAACCAACGATGCTTCAAAATTAACACCCGGCAAAGTACAGTATTCGGCAATGTGTTATGAAGACGGCGGCGTTGTTGATGACCTGCTGGTCTATTGTTTCGGTGATTACTATATGCTGGTTGTTAATGCATCTAATATTGAAAAGGATTTCAGCTGGCTAAGCTCAAACAAGGGTGGTTTTGATGTAGAGCTTACAAACCGCAGCGATGATTTTTCTCTGCTTGCAGTGCAGGGCAAAAACGCAATCAATACTCTGCAGAAGCTGACTGATACCGGGCTTGAACCGATGAAATATTATACTTTCACGGAAGGCAAAATTGCCGGGGTCGATGCTATTATTTCACGCACAGGCTATACAGGCGAAGCAATTGGTTTTGAAATATATATCCCCTCTGATGTGCCGACAGGTGAAAAGATATGGAAAGAAATTTTTAAAGCAGGCGAAGAATTCAATATTAAACCTATAGGACTCGGCGCGCGTGATACCCTGCGGCTTGAAGCCGGTTACTGCCTGTATGGTAATGATATCGATAAAACCACCAATACCATCGAAGCAGGTTTGGGATGGATAACCAAACCCAAAAAGGTGAATTCAACGGAAAATCAAAGGTTGAATCAGAGCTGGCTAACGGTTCAGCCAGAAAGCTTGTCGGCTTTATTGTTTCAGGCAGGCTGCCAGCAAGGCACGGGTATGAATTATATGCCAATAGTAATAAAATAGGACACGTAACAAGCGGCAGTATGTCGCCGGTATTGAACAGAAATATCGGGCTTGGTTACGTGGATTCAAATTATTCCGCACCCGGTTCTAAAATTAATGTAAAAGTCCGCAATGAATATGTGGATGCGGAAGTTGTTAAAATTCCTTTTGTGGGAAAACAGTGAGTGAATTAAATTTATTTATGGAAGGTGAAGGAAGTAACACTATGGAACACAAACCCCTTAAGATCAGTCTTTATTTTGCTCATGACTATGTTGAGTCTGAGCTGGTTTTAAAGGATAAAAATGTTGTTGTGATAGATGTCCTCAGGACATCCACCACAATGCTTACGGGACTTGCAAACGGAGCCAGGGAAATTATACCTACAGACAGCATCGCATCTGCAGGTATGATAGGAAGAAATTCCGAAGGCCAGGCGCTTCTGTGCGGCGAAAAAAAATGCCAAGCTTATCGAAGGTTTCAACCTCGGCAATTCAATTAAAGAATACAGCGAAGAAAATGTTAAAGGAAAGATACTCGTTTTCCACAGCACAAACGGAACACCTTCGCTGATAAAATCAAAGTTCACCCGCAACTGTGTTGTGCTTGGATTTGTTAATATGGAGCGCGTTGTGAATTACTTTAATGAGCTGAACGAGGATTTTATCATCTTATGCGCCGGTAAAAGCGGGGAGTTTTCCCTTGAAGATACCGTTTGCGCCGGAATGCTTGTAAGCAGGCTTAGAAAGCTTGGCGGAAAAAATAAATATAAACTTACCGATTCATCCCGCGGTGCGGCTAAGCTTTATTCTGCCTATAAAAATGACCTGAATAAAATGATGAATGATTCTGAACACGGGCAGTACCTTGTTTCACTTGGATTCGGCGATGACCTTGCAGCCTGCGCAGAAACCGATAAATACAATATTCTGCCTGTTTTAAGGAACGGTGTTATAAAATCCATCGAAGCGTTTGCATCAGACCCGAAGCTTACAATGAAAAAAGTTACACAGAAAAATGCCGGCTGATCTTTCAGCCGGCTGTAATTTCAGCCAACTGTATTTTCAGCCAACTGTATTTTTCATTTGTCTAAAATCATACTTACAGCAAATACCCGTGCAATGTTTAAACATTTGTATTATTTTTGTAAAATAATTTAATTTTTTATACCATAAGCAGATTAAAGGAAAAAAGCACCCGCAGAAGAGAAGAGCGAACAGGCTCCAGGTCCTCTTCAAAAAAATATGAGGAGGGATTGCCTATTTCCAATAAAAAGCAGATCCTCGGATTTTTCCTTATTATATTCAGCATACTTATTGCATTAAGCATTATATCATACTCCGCTGCTGATGAAACACGGCTTGAAAATTTCAGCGTTACCGAGATGTTTAAGAAAGAGAACCAGTCCTCAAATTTCACCACATCAAACTGGCTGGGAATAATAGGGGTAGTGATTTCAGGTTTATTTGTGCGGGGCGCATTCGGATATTTTTCTCTTGTAATACCGGTATTGTTCATAATTTTCGGTATCCAGATGATGCGCAAGCGAAGCCTGCTTCCGCTTATGCAGCTTTCTGTTTATATGCTTTTCCTTATGATATTTACCTCAGCGCTTTTCGGTTTGTTCAGGACCTCGCTTGGTGTTGATAAAATTCCATATACGCTTGTAGGCACAAGCGGCGAATATTTTTCATCGATATTTTTCCTGCTGCTGGGTAACCTCGGCGCTTATATACTGCTGTTCGGGCTTGTTGGTGTATTTGCATTCCTGCTGGTTGACCGCGATATTGCCCGGTCATTTGCCCGCCTTAAGATGCTGTTTGAGTCATTCCGCGAAAAGTTCCGCAGCTCTATGGAAGAAATGAAGGAACGCCGGGAGGAAGAAAAGCTTCTGAGAGAAGAAGAACTTGAGCGTGAGTCCAAACGCGAGCTGCTTAGAAACGAACGCGAAAAAATTGCCAAAACAAAAAAAGTTTTAAAAGCCGATGAATCAGTTATTGATGAGCCTGTAATTAAAGATACTAAAATAAACCGCCCGGCTGAAAATGAGCTGGTTGCCGAAGAAAAACCAAAAATTAAGCCTGTCAAGGAAGAAGTTCCCGAAGAGCTGCCGCTGGAAGTTGAAAAAACCATTCCGGTAACAGATGATGCGGGGGAAATTATCCCTGCGGTTAAAACACCTGTTACAAAAGGCAGTCCAAAAATTGGCGATGTTATACCCGATGATACACCGGATGAATTTACTTATCCTGTTGAAACACTTGAAGAATACCGCCTGCCGGGGCTTGACCTGCTTGATGAACCGTTAAAAGAAGAGCTTGATGTAATCAGCGATGAAGAGCTTAAGGAAAACGGCAGGCTGCTGCAGGCTAAGCTGCTTAACTTTGGTGTTAAGATAGAAAAAGTTATTGCTACACCCGGTCCTGTAGTTACTTTATACGAGCTTGTTCCCGCAGAAGATGTTAAGCTTAGCCGCATTGAAAGCCTGCAGGATGATATTGCCCTTGCAATGAAGGCAAAAGGAATCAGGATGATAATTCCTATTCCCGGAAAAGGAACGGTTGGTGTTGAAATTCCTAACCACAATCCAGTTACCGTTAAGATACGCAGCGTGGTTGGTTCCAAAAAGTTTGCAGAATCACAAATGGCTCTGCCTATTGCCCTTGGCAAAACAATTTCAGGAGATGTGTTTGTTGATGACCTTTCCAAAATGCCGCACCTGCTTGTAGCAGGCTCAACCGGCTCGGGAAAATCTGTGGGAATAAATGTAATTATCACAAGCCTGCTGTATAAGCTTCATCCAACTGATCTTAAATTCATTTTAATAGATCCCAAAAAGATTGAGCTTAATTTATATGAACAGCTTAAAAACCATTACCTTGCAGTATCAAAGGATTTTGCCGAAAAGATAGTTACAATTCCGCAGAATGCTGTTATGGCGCTTAAGGGTCTTGAAATAGAAATGGAAAAACGCTACGAACGCCTTGCAAATGCTACCGTGCGCAATATTGCAGACTATAATAAAAAGTTCAAAGATGGCAGGCTTAAAGATGATGAGAACATTAAACACGGCAAAATGCCGTATATAATAGTAATAATTGATGAACTTGCCGATTTAATGATTACTGCTGCCCGTGAAGTTGAAGAACCTATTGCCCGCCTTGCACAGCTTGCAAGGGCTGTTGGGATTCATTTGATACTTGCCACACAAAGGCCAAGTGTTGATGTAATTACAGGCGTTATTAAAGCCAACTTCCCCGCGAGGATAGCATACCTTGTGAATTCAAAGGTAGATAGCCGTACCATACTTGATATGAACGGGGCAGAACAGTTATTGGGCAGGGGAGACATGCTTTATACACCGCCCGGTGTAGGCAAGCCCGTAAGGATACAGAGCCCGTTTATCACAAGTGAAGAAGTTGAGCGTGTTGCGGAATTTGTTGGCAAACAAAAAGGCTTTGCGCGCAATTACGAGCTTCCTTCGGTTAACCAGAAAAAGAAAAAAGGCGCATTTGATGATTCCGATGAGCGGGATGAACTGTTTGAAGAAGCAGCCAGAATAATTGTCAGGTACCAGCAGGGCTCAGTATCATTATTGCAGCGTAAATTAAAGATAGGCTACGCCCGCGCTGCGCGCATTGTTGATGAGCTTGAAGCTGCAAATGTTGTCGGTCCTTTCGACGGCTCCAAAGCACGCGAAGTCCTGGTAGAAACCGAAGCCCAGCTTGACCAGCTGATATAAAAATAATATACTTATTATATTATTAATATTATAACGTTATACTGCAAAAATACCCTTGACTTTTTTATAATTATTCATTCTTTTACAAATGACCTGATAAAATATATATTTACGACAACCCATAACCACCTTTGCTTCGGTGATTAAGAGAAAATAGTTTAAAATTAAACCAGTGTAATGAAAAGAAAATACACATTTGTAATTTTTTACTTTTGCCTTTTTACTTTTGGCTTATTTACCCAGCAGCCAACACAAGAATGGGTGCAGCGGTTCACAAATGGAAGCTATGCTTCCGGGCAATCCGTTCAATTGGATTCTGTGGGCAATGCTTACGTACTTGTTAATACAACGATAGCAGACTCAACACAAGGAGATTATTGTGTGTTGAAATACACCAGCGGCGGAACTTTACTGTGGACAACATATTACAACAGTCCGGGAAATCTTACTGATGATCCGAATGCATTTGTTGTATCTGGCAGTGGAGATATTTTTGTTACAGGGCAGACACGTATTAATTTTAACAGTTATATTACAACTGTAAAATTTAATTCATCAGGAGTACTGCAATGGGCAAAGACTTTTGACAGCGGATTTCTCTCGAGCGATGCGGTTGATATTGCGCTTGATAGTGAAGGAAATATTGCGATCTGCGGAGGAACAAAAGTTACAAGCTCCCTTTCCGTTGGTTTTGTGATTAAATATAATTCATCAGGTGATAGCTTATGGGCAAAAAGGTATAACCCTGCTCAAAAGCATAATTTTTTTGCAAAGCTTGCAATTGATAACCAGGATAACATAGTAGTTACAGGTTATTACGATTTTGACTCTAATGTAGATTACCTGATAGTTAAATATTTACCTGATGGAAATATGACATGGAATGTGACTTATGACAGTCCGCAGAATTATGATGATGGAGCTATGTTTTTGGCAATTGATACGAACAGGAATATTTACACCGTTGGTACAAGTGCTGTTCCTGCTCAAACCGCTAATAATATACTAGTAAAGATAAATAGTTCCGGAGCGATACAATGGGCTAAAATTTTTACAGGTATATTAAGCGGAGAAGGAAGATGCCAATACCCTGGTGGAATTGTGACAACACCTGATGGAAATTCGATTTGCTATACTACTTTTTGCGCTAATGGTACAGGCGGCGGTGGTTATGACATTGTTACGTTGAAATACAATTCAATTGGAGACACCCAATGGGTAAAAAGATATTGGGGAGGGGTACCTGGTACTCAAAATTATCCATCAAAAATAATTTTAGATAGTATTAATAATGTTTATATAACAGGTTATGCATATAATTCATTGAATGGTGATGATTTTGTTACTATTAAATATTTAAATTCCGGTCTACAACAATGGGTAATGACTTATAATGGAAATATTGTTAATGGTGGAGATTATTCTAGTGATATTATATTGAATAATAATTTTGTAATTTATTTGTCAGGTTCAAGCATGAGGCAAACTTTTCCTTTAAGATTGGATGCTGTTACTATTAAATACTCACAGCCCATAGGCATAATTGGAGAAAGCGGAGAAGTGCCAAATAAATATAAATTGTATCAAAACTACCCAAATCCATTTAACTCATCCACAATGATTACTTATGCAGTGCCTGAAAAAACTTTTATAAAATTGAATATTTACGATATAACCGGCAGATTAATTAAACAATTGGTAAATAATGAACAGAGTTCAGGATACTATAGTTTAGCAGTAAACATGGAAGATCTTTCATCCGGAATATATTTATATACCTTGTTAAGTAATGACAAAATCATAAATACAAAAAAATTAATATTGGTAAAATAATATATATTTAATGTAATTACTGAATTAAACTAAAAATAAAAAATGGATAAGAAAAAATATCTTTACATTAATTTTTTCTGCTTAAGTTTTTACGTTTTATTTTTTGGCATAAATATTGCAGCACAGGATTTTGATGGCGATCTTAACAG
>LLZO01000252.1 GCA_001567545.1 Candidatus Tepidiaquacellales bacterium OLB5 | reverse complement strand
ATTGTTCATTGATAATTCTTCATTGTTATGGCGCATTGGTGTAATTGGTTAACACGCCGCCTCTCAAGGCGGAAAGTACGGGTTCGATCCCCGTATGCGCTACTAATTTTCAAAGGCGGAAATACAGGGTTTCCCGAAGGGACTCCTTCGGAGCGATCCCCGTATGCGCTACTAATTTTCAAGGCGGAAATACAGGGTTTCCCGAAGGGACTCCTTCGGAGCGATCTCCGTATGCGCTGCAAAAGCAGCCACCAGGCTGCTTTTTAATTATATTAAATAAATCCGGCAAAACTGCTGATTAATTTTTATGTAATTTCATTGCCTTATGCAGCTTTTCTGCCTGCATCATAAATATTTCCAGGCGTGATTGTGTTATTTGCGGGAACAGGTTTCCGTCAGTTTCAATATACAAAAACGGCAGTGCTGAAACCTCTTCAGGATAACCGTTCCTTTTTAGTTTACCGTTCCTGTACTTTCCTTCCAGCGTCATTTCTTTATTTAATATTGCTTCTGAAAGCCTGCTTGGCATGCAATTGAAAGGCCCGATTGATATTACTCCGCATGCTTCATCAAGAATATCACGGAGAGCCAGACCAGTTGTTAAAATTGTTTCTCCAACCAGTTTATCCGATATCAGTTCGCCGGCATAATCAATGGTTTTTTCCACATCTACCATTTCAGGTTTATACAAACCGGTAACTGAAAAAATATTTTTTATCTTTCTTTCATAATATCTCTGGTACTTATCCTTTACAGAAATCTGCATCCGTGTTTTAAGGCCGCTTCCTTCAACAATCCCTTTTTTTATCAGGTAATTGCCATAATAAACATACTCGGCTATTGGCGCGGTCCTTACTATAAAGCCATTTGAAACCAGGGTATTAACCAATTCACTCCTTGAAAACTCTTCCCTTCGGACATAAATTTCACCTATCAGTGAAATTACTTTTGCTTCTTCAAGCGGTGATTTCAGTTCAATAGAAGCAAGTTCCTTAGCTGAATCCTTAAGCTGCCTGAATATACCTTTCCGGTTCTCATTTTCAAGAGAAAGAAGTATCTTTGACCACTCTTCATTAAGGACTCCAAGCGCAGATGGTTTATCAGCAGCAAGAGTATTTATCACACTTTCAATATCATGAATTACATCTGCAATAGTTATTGCAAGCCATCCCTTGATAAAAAAGTCTTTTCCAAGATCTTCGAAAGAAGCTTCATCATCCATTGAAAGTATTCCAATATCTTTAAGCTTAAGGTTACTGATAATATCTTTTAGTGAGATATAATACTGCCCCTGCCTGCAGGGTCCGTAACCATGAGGCATAAAGAAAAGTACTTTTTTCCCGTTTTTACTTAAACCGGCAAATTGTTTGTTTAAATTTTCATTTTTGTATTGTTCTTTTCCGCGGCAATATTCAACCAGCGAGCCGGTAGTAAGTATAAACGGCAGACACTCTTTGCATGTAGTATTTCCCCTGCCGAATTTAAGTGTTTCGGTTGTCGGTACAGGCAATGACCTGGAGTTCATTCCTGCAGAGCGGCAAATTGCCGAAAATGCCTCAGTACTGAAATTTCCCATCGATGGAATAACAATTTCAATTTCAGGAGATGTGAGCTCATGCTCTTTCCTTTCACTGTCAACTATTATCGTCTTTTTATCCCGGGAAATTATTGAAAGCGGCTTTATCCCTTCAGCCTTTTCTGAGATCATACCCTGTTTTTCAAGCTCGATATAGTTGCGGATTATATCCAGTGCTGCATCAATCCTTGTATCTACACCAACATCGGCAGAATGGCTGTCAAGCTCAAGGGTTAAGGAAGGTTTAGTACCCATTATATTCCTGAAATAGGATAGCAAAAATGAATCAGGTCCGCAGGAGAAATTTGTAATATATACCCCGAAAAGCTGCTGATGTTCCTTTGTAAACCTTGCTGAACGGAGTATCTGCTGTCCGCTGTACCAATACATATTATCATAAGAATGATAATTTTCACTTGGCAAAAAATCGTGCGGAACTGCAATAATATTCCTTGAAGCAAATTTATGCGGAATATTAAGATTTGCTTCGGCTGCAAATGCATTATAAGGCCGGCCAAAAATTACTACACCGAATCTGGTCCTGTCACTTTCAAGCTCTGCAAGCGCTTTTCTGCCCAGTATTTTGAAATTTTCCTGCATCCGGAGGAAACTATTCCATGCTTCATCAAATGCAAAATCTACCTGTGATGAACTTTTGCCGGTCTGAACTGCAATTTGGCGGAAAGCTTTTCTTACATTTTCCTTTTTATCCTTAAAATTCAGTATTGGAGCAATTACAGGAGGTATCTTCTCATCACTGTATGCTGATCTTAAATAATAACTTTCACCCTGCACAAATACGCAAAGCCGCTTATATTTATGCCCGTCATTATAGTCCATTTCTGTTATATGCGGCATAAAGATAAAATCCGGATTTTTCCTGATCAGGTTATGGAACATTCCGTAAGCAATTTCAACCGGGTAGCAGAATGAAGAGGACATCTTATCCATGCCTTCTGAATCTGATCTATCTGAAAGTACTACATCAAATCCAAGCAAATCAAAGAAATTTTTATAAAACGGGAATAAAGTATTGACCTGGAAGCTTTTTATTATTCCGATCCGGGGACGGTTTGTTTTTTCAGCAGGTTTTACAGGATATGAATTGTTCATCTCTTCCGGAAAATTATTATTCAACCTGTCATTAAACACAATATCCTGTCTTATTTTCACATAATTATTCTTTGCCGGTACTGCATTTTCATATGACCGTTCAGTATAATATTTACTGCATGCACCGCCAAACGGATATTTTTTATCACCAACTTTTATTACTGCAATTTTGCATTTCCTGTCACAATGGTCGCTTCCGCCTGCACAGATGAAATCCTTAACATGTTCAAACCTTCTGTTGATCAGCTCACTTAGCTGATAATTGCATTTTTCAATGAAGCCGAGGTTTATCCTGTTCTTAATTTCAAGAGCAACGCCAAAAGCCCCCATTAAACCGGGTTCAGGCGGCACAATAATTTCTTTGTTAACCAGATTACTCATAGCATAAGGCACTGCACGGTTATAACAAACTCCGCCCTGCATAAAAATTTTTCTGCCTGAAGAACGGTTGCCTTTAACCCTGTTTACATAATTCATACAGATAGAATAAACCAATCCGGCAACTATATCTTCCCTGGCAGCGCCTTCATGGCTTGCTGTTTTAATATCGCTGGAAATAAATGCCGCACACTGGTCATTAAAATTAAGCGGGTTATCCGCTTTCATGGCAATATCCGCTATATCGGTATAATTAATATTAAGGGTTTCTTTTGCTGATTCTTCGAGAAATGAACCGGTACCGGCGGAACAGGCTTCGTTCATGGCATAATCGCTTGCTATTCCGTTTATGAGGTGAGTATATTTTGCATCCTGGCCGCCAATTTCGAAAATTGTATCAACATCCTTATCAAAATGTGCTGCAGCAACAGCATGAGCAATAATTTCATTTACAACTCCATGAGTCATTGCGTGAAGCGCAGAAATATGCCTTCCTGAACCGGTTGTTCCCAAACCTGAAATTACAACAGGTACCTTTAACTGTTCAAGCAGAGATTTATAACAGTTTATGGAGGCCTGAACGGGATTACCGTTTGTTCTTAAATATATGCTTGCTAAAATTGCATTATCCTTAACCCTGATAATTACTGCTTTTGTTGTTGTAGAACCAACATCCAGGCCTAAAATACATTCATCCCCCGGAAATGCCTCAGCTTTGTTAAGGGTTTTGAATATTACTTTACCTTCAGCGCTGTTAAGCGGCTGCAGAGCGGAAAATGTTTGTTTATTTTCTTTAAAAATATTTCCCGGATCAAAGACCGGTTCTGAAATTAATCCTTTTAATGCAGCGCCAAGTGCTTCAAAATATGCGCTTTCAGGAAGCACAGCAGATTCAGGATATTTATTCTTTATGAATCCGGCAACTGTTTTATTCCGGGATAC
>LLZO01000251.1 GCA_001567545.1 Candidatus Tepidiaquacellales bacterium OLB5 | reverse complement strand
TTTTTTTTGCGGATTTTAAAGAGTTTTTATCTGATATTGTTTCCATAAAAATAGATAATTTTTCTATACAAAAAATATAAAGAAACAGTAACACTATACTATGATAATAATCATAAAAAAACCTGAAAAAACCTCATTTTTTGTAAAATTAATTCATTTTTTATTCAAACTATAATTAATATTTTATAATTATGTTCAGAGTACTATTGTATTACAAATATGTAAAGATCAATAACCCGGAGTTCTTTGCAGAAGAGCATCTGGGATATTGCCGTGATCTTGGGCTAAAAGGCAGGATACTAATTTCACCTGAAGGTATTAACGGCACCTGCAGCGGCTCATTCAGCCAGACAGAAAAATACATGGAACACATGAGACTGGATGAACGGTTCAAAGATCTCTGGTTTAAGATTGATGAAGTTCACGGACATGTGTTTAAAAAAATGCATGTTAGGGTTAAGCAGGAGCTTGTTACATTCAGGCTGCCTGTTGATCTTGACCCGAATGTTCTGAGCGGAAAACATCTTGAACCAAAGGAGTGGCTGGAGCTGATGCAGCAGGATGATGTTATAATTCTTGACGGCAGAACAGATTATGAGTATGACCTGGGGCATTTTAAAAATGCCATCAGGCCGCCTGTGAAATCATTCAGGGAATTCCCCGAATGGGTTGAAAATGAATTCAAACATTACAAAGATAAAAAAGTACTTACGTACTGCACAGGCGGCGTTAGATGCGAAAAGCTTTCAGGCTACCTGCTGCAGCAGGGGTTTAAGGATGTATACCAGCTGAACGGCGGAATTGTAAACTATTCACACGACCCGGATGTTAAAGGAAAGCTGTTTGAAGGCAAGTGTTATGTATTTGATGAAAGGATTTCAGTACCCGTAAATTTTGCGGATGAATATACAGTAACAGGCAAATGCCATCATTGCGGAGTGCCTACAGACAGGTATGTGAACTGCGCAAATCTTGACTGCCACCGGCAGCATTTTGAATGCGAAACCTGCGAGGAAAAATGGGCACGAAGCTGCAGCGAAGAATGTATGCAGGCTCCAAGGCATGAGATTCTTCAGAATGCATAATCTTTTTGCAGTATAATATTAATTAAGCATTTTAATTCATAAATATTAAAAAGCTAAAGTTATGTCACTGCTCAATAAATCAAGCTTATACAAAACCGTAGATAATGTTAATGAAGCCTTATTCTACGGAAAAACCATTTCAAAAAAAGAGGCAAAAGAAATAATACGCTGGATCTCAGGCAGGCTTGATACTGAATATTCTTATAATCACAGTTACGGGCTGACTAAGTATGATATGAACCATCCTGCATATACATTTACAGGCGAAAAAATAGAATGTGCATCCAAAAGGCATATTATGGCTGAAGAATCATGCAGGGTAATGCATAAGCTTTCAGAAATTACCGGAGAAAAAATCCCTTCACTTGAAAATACTACAAAGGTATTTACCAAAATGCTCGATGAATACAGGTCTTATGGTAAACCGGAAGGTACATTTTGCTGCGGTCCCTGCACCATTGGCTTATGGAGCATATGAATGCCGGCGGATTAAGAAAACACCGTGCTTCGCTGCCTGATGGTTTGTTTGCTTTGCACAGCAGCAGGGATGAAGCCGGAAAGTGGGGCAGGTACCCGTTTTATTATACACTGCTTGCGCTATCTGAAATTGATGAACCGGAAGCTTTAAAAGAAATTAACTATGCAATGCCTGCGTGTGAAAGAGCGCTGAAAAGACTTAACAATAACAGTAAATTTACAAAACGCAGGCGCGACCTGCTTTTGAAAATAATGAATTAACTAAAAAGAATACAGATATTATGGATGGAGCGACTCTTTATTTTGCTATACTGGTTCCGCTGGCAATAATAATACTGCTGGCTTTATTTTTTTACAGGCTGTTCAACAAAAATATGAACCGTGATGAGCAGGAACGCATTAAAATGCGAATGTTCGATGAGCTTAAACAGAAAGCAGAATTCCGCGAAGCCAGGATAATAAGCGTTAGGCCTGAAGGACAAACAGGAACAAACCCTTCTAACAGGTATGTTAATTTAAGATTTGAAATAAAGGATAGTTCCGGAAAATTTATTATGATGTCTGCAAGATGGTATGTTGATACTTATTATCTTTCACAGCTTCAGCCGGATAGCATGATACAGGTGAAAGTACTGGATGAATATGTGTTTCCTGTTACAGATGAAGCAAGGATTTACCCGGATTAACATTTACACATACTGCCCGGCTGCATAACCGCTTGCCCATGCCCACTGGAAATTATAGCCTCCGAGCCAGCCCGTTACATCAACAACTTCACCAATAAAATACATACCCGGTACTTTTTTTGTTTCCATTGTTTTGCCTGAAAGCTCATTGGTATCAATGCCGCCTTTTGTCACTTCGGCTTTGCCGAAACCTTCGGTTTCTTTGGGAATAATTTCCCAGTTATGAAGCTTATTACTGATCAATTCAATTTCTTTATCACTTAGCCTGTTTACAGGCTTTGATGGATAGTTAAGCTCACACCATTTTTCTGCAAAAACGTTTAGGAAAAAAATTTTGCAAGCACATTAACCAGCACTGTTTTGTTTGGTTTATTTTCAGATAGAACAACTGAAATATCAATTCCGGGAAGAAGGTCAATAATTACTTTGTCTCCATTATTCCAGTAATTTGAAATCTGCAGAATTGCCGGACCGCTTAAACCTTTATGAGTGAAAAGAATATTTTCCCTGAAGCTTGTGTTATTGCAGCTGACGTTTGAATCAATTGAAAGTCCTGAGAGCCCGCTTAAACTCTCATCATTTAAAACAAACGGAACCAGACCCGGAACAGTTTTAGTAATTTTTAAGCCGAACTGCTTTGCTATTTTGTAACCAAAATCAGTTGCACCCATTTGAGGAATTGAGATTCCGCCCGATGCAATAACCAGTGATTCACAGTTAAAATTACCTACTGTTGTTTTAACAGCAAAATTATTTTGTTTAATGATTTCCGAAACGGTGCAGTTGAGTATAATTTCAACTCCGGCACTGCTGCATTCATCCAGCAGCATTTGCAGGATTTCCTTAGCAGAGCCGTTACAAAAAAGCTGTCCCAGCTTTTTTTCGTGATACTTTATGCCGTATTTTTCGACCAGTGAGATAAAATCCTTAGGGGTATACCTGGCAAGGGCTGATTTGCAGAAATGCGGGTTTGAGGAAACAAAGTTTTCTGATGATACATTAAGATTTGTAAAATTACACCTGCCGCCTCCGGAAATAAGTATTTTTTTGCCCGGTTTATCGGCATGTTCGATTACAAGGACTTTCCTGCCCCGATTGCCTGCTTCGATAGCGCACATCAGTCCCGCAGCCCCTGCGCCGATAATAATTACATCGTAGTTCAATTTATAGTTTGAAATTTTGTTACCCCATCCACATAGTCCTGTCAAGCGTGCGGTACTGGATAGCTTCGCTGATGTGAGCGGAATTAATGTTCTCATCTCCGGCAAGGTCTGCAATAGTCCTTGCAACTTTAAGTATCCTGTCATAAGCGCGGGCTGAAAGACCCAGCTTTGTAATTGCCATTTTCATCAGCTCTTCGCTTGCAGTATCAATTTTGCAGAACTCGCGGATATCTTTTGACATCATATCAGCATTGCAGAAAATATTTTTTTTATCCTTAAAACGTTTCAGCTGAATTTCACGGGCATTCATTACACGATGCCGGATATTTGCTGAAGGTTCCCCGGTTTGTGTGCTTGAAAGCTCCTTATACTTTACAGCCTGTACCTGTATGTGAATATCAATCCTGTCAAGCAGAGGACCTGATATTTTTGACATATATCTCTGTATCTGCTGCGGATGGCAGGAGCATTCCTGGTTTGGATTGCCGTAATTTCCGCAGGGACAGGGATTCATTGCACTTGCCAGCATAAAATTACAGGGATAGTCAACTGTAATTTTTGAGCGCGAAATAGTCACTCTTCCGTCTTCCAGCGGCTGCCTCATAACTTCAAGCACATTTTTTTTGAATTCAGGAAGTTCATCAAGGAAAAGAACTCCGTGATGAGCGAATGAAATTTCTCCCGGTTTCGCTGCGGGTCCCCCGCCGACGAGCGCAACATCGCTTATTGTATGATGCGGCGAACGGAACGGCCGTACAGATACAAGCGCTGTATTCGACGGAAGCAGCCCTGCAACTGAATGTATCTTCGTAGTTTCCAGCGCTTCATCAAAAGTCATAGGAGGAAGAATAGTCGGGATGCGTTTTGCAAGCATGGTTTTACCTGAACCCGGAGGTCCTATCATTATGATATTATGCCCGCCGGCTGCAGCTACTTCCATAGCGCGTTTTACTTCATGCTGACCTTTTACATCGGCAAAATCAACAATACTTTTCTGGTCAACATTAAATATTTCCTTCAGATCGACTTTAAAGG
>LLZO01000250.1 GCA_001567545.1 Candidatus Tepidiaquacellales bacterium OLB5 | reverse complement strand
AAAACTTCAATAATGATGAAACGGCTCAGCTCATCACTATTGCTAACAAAATCAATAAATTTATAGAACACAAAAACCATGAAAAACAAAACAGCTGATTCAAAAAACGTAATTACCGTTGACGGCATCGAATACATCCGCAAAGATCTGGTTCCTGCCGATAACCGCCCAATCACCGAAAGAGTTAAGAGCTACGAAGATGCATGTACGGTACTTGGCCTGCCGGCTGATTTCGGCATTACCGCAAACGATATAATAGGCATCGGCGCTGTTGATACCAGGTCAGTTATTGCTTACACAAAGCTTATCATAATCGCCCGCGCACTAAACGAGGGCTGGTCCCCAAACTGGAATGACAGCGATGAATACAAATATTACCCATGGTTCAAAATGAACGCTTCGGGCTCCGGCCTGTCGTACGGCGACTACGCTAGCTGGGATACGGGTTCGGCTGTTCCGGCTCGCCTTTGCTTTAAATCATCTGAGCTTTCTGAATACGCAGGCAATCAGTTCGTTGAATTATACAAAGAATACTTTTTATAAAATATAAAACAACTGCAAATGCGTGAAGTAATCTTTTGTGTCTTCGGTTTGGTTTTTACTCTGCTTGTATTCTTAATTATTTCATTGACCTAATATGAAAGTCGTATTAGCTAAATATCCGGTCGAGCAGTATATACCAATTATCAATCAATTGCCCGATGAACTCGTGAACGAAAGAGGTTTGCGTGATATGATGCTTTACAATCAATACGTTGACCTGCGCATGGTCCACAACCAGGTAGAATATATTTCGCAGCTTGCTGAACTTTTTCAACTTTCTCATATTCAGGTAAAGCGCATCATAGCAGCAGGCAGAAAATATTTCAAAAATAAAATTATAATAAAGTCTAATGCAGCCTGACACAAAAATAGATTATACAAATCGTTATGCTGATAAAAATTCAACTGTAGGAGGCACGGCTTGCCTGCCTCCGTTGAATTGCGAATGCTTCATCTGCGGCCGCCATGAATCCAAAACCATTAAGCTGCGTATCATACGCCGCTGGAAACCGGTTGCAAAAGCTGTATCGCTTATCATTGATACCGTGTGTTGTATTTGTGATGATAAATATAAACTGATCTCAAGCAGTCCAATAGTAAAAAAATAAAATGCAGAACACAATTATAGATTTCGAATTAATTAACCTCATAACGCTTTCAGGTCTTAAAGAAAGCTTTATTGCCGAGCAGAATAATATCACGCCTCAGTATTTTTCCATGCTCAAAACTTCTGCGCGTACAGGTTCAAAAAAACGCGAGGCATTAAAGCTGTGGCTTGTAGGCTACATCAAACATTCATTGAATTATAAATCTGCTGCATAAGAAAGCAGCCGGCATGGGCTGGGATAATTTCTTTGATCCCTGCCGCTGATAAAAATATGATTTCCCAAAACATCGAACATAAAACAGTAACAAATTACGAATCCATACAGGTGATTTTTCCGTATGAGATCTGGCAGGTTAAAAATGCGCTCACCGGCGAAGCTCTCTGGGTTGAAGTGCGCCCTGTTAAAAATGCGCCTGATTATGTTGACATATCTCCCCGCGCTTTCCTTTCAACCGGTGATGCCAGGGATTATATCATCCAGCAGATAACCCATAAACATGAAAAAGAAAATTAATAATTCAGCATTCATCATTGGATAATTTAAATACATACATGACCGAAACTACTCCGCAGCCTGCGGCTAAAAATGTCCGGGCTAATGATAACGATGGAGTGTTAACAGCTGCTCACTTTGTGCTCGAAAAATTCTGTAAACAGGCGCTTGAATCAAACACAAGAGGTCCTGCTGAATTAACCAAACTTGCAACATCATTCGGTATTAACCGTTCTTACCGTACTTTGATAAATGCCCTTAATAAATATAAATCATCCGGGCTTGCTTCGCTTAAAAGAAAAGAATATTCAGGCAAAGGTGAATCGCGCTCTTTTTCTGAATCTGCTCTCATCATTCTTCAGCGCCATTACGTCAGTTCTCTTGTTATGAAAAATGCGTATGAAGATATGCATAAGGAGCTCCGCAGTGCCGCAGTTTCTTTTATTGATATTTCGACCGGTGAAGAGTTTATTATTAAGAACGGTTTGCTGCATGAACATCCGGCTGAATTGCAGGGTTTAACTCTTCCAAGTTCCTATTCTACAAAATTCATTGAAGGCATTTACCGCCTGCCTGGTTATGATCCGTCCAGGATTGATAATAACAGTTTCGAGCTTCGTGTCGGCTCTTATAAATCAGCCTGCCGGTATCTGGGTACTCTTGATGTAAATGAACCTGCTTTATTTTATGGCAGGTACGGTATTCATGATTACCGGAATAAACGGCAGCATACAATGAAGCTTAATTATTCTCACCTTCTTCCCGGTGAATATATCGTTGGTGACGGTAAGCAGCTGGATGTAATTGTTATCAGTGAAGATTGGCGCAGGGTCTACCGGCCCTGGCTTATGGGCTGGTATGATATGGCAACCCGCCGTTACTGCTACGAGCTTGCTGTTCACGAAGATTCAACCAGCATCGCAAATTCTCTTTCTGTAGCCATTCAGCAGTGGGGCGTTCCGCAAAGTGTAAAAACTGATAACGGTTCATCTTATAAGTCAGGCAGATTCCAGGAAATGTGCCGCTTCTTTAATATCGAACAGAAATTTGCAACCGTTAAGCTTGCACGGGCAAAACCTATTGAGTCAATGCATAACATTATTGATAATCTTCTTAAATCCGCAGTCGGTTATACTGGCAATAAATATGTTGAAATGCCTCTTGATACCAGGGATAGAATTAAGCTTGCCATCGGTGCGCAGCGTGATGCAAAAAAATATGCAAAGGCTGTAAAAGAAAATACAGGTTTCTCTTTCAATATTGCAGATCCCGATGCCCGCCTCAAAAGATCAAAGCGCCGGTTAATGCATATATCCGAACTCAAAGAACTGCTAGAAAGCAAGTTTGATGAATACCATGAAAGAATACACGGCGGGCTTAAAGAAGATAAGCTCGGCAGGCAGGCTTACAATATCAACTGCAAAGATGAATCTGTTAACGAGCTTGGCGAAAAGATCAACTGCCCTAATGGCAGGTACCTCTATCATGTTAAACAGGGCTTTAAGCCTGTTGCTGCAGAGCCCGGCATCGTTGCGCTATATGCTTCTAATTTTGAGCTTCGCACTGTTCAGCTTAAAACAGGTATCAACCTTGCAAATGGTGAATACTGGCACAGCAAGCTCTCAGGTATTGCCGCTCAGCGTGTTGTTATCCGTTATACATCAGTTGGCTGCCGTAATGTTTATGTCTTCCATTCAGAAGAACTTCAGAAAGTACGCGAGCGCGGGCAGCTTGATAAAGATATAATGGATTCGCTTAAATTTATCTGCATTGCAAAACTGCAGACTATTATTGATTACAATGATGAATCCGCTTACAAAGATGAACTGATACTCCAGCGCGCAGAAGAAAAAGCTATCCGCGATGCTTTGCAGAATAATGCCTCCCTTAATGTATCCGGCGTAATTGATCCGCCTCAATCAAATATCATCCAGCTTACAGGTTCTGAAACTGATGTGCAGGTAATCAAACAGGCTGAATCAGAAATTATAGAAGAATCAAAACCAAAGAAAAATAAATATAAAGATGTAGATCTATTCTGATGGATAAAATCGAAAAAATATCAAAAGAAAAAAATCCTGTAATGAATAACAACGAAGGTGATTGTTATTTCTGCGGATCCCCTGTAAACGAAGATTCATATTGTTATGGCTGTAAAACTCATGTTTGCAGGCAATGCGGCAAATATACGCCAATGGGTTTTCACTTTGTAGATGATCATGTAAGAAAAAATAAAAATACTGAATATTGGGATTAAATTATGAAAGAACTTTTAAACAGACTTGAAGCTATAATAACTAAGTACGAGCTCTCTGATGCTGTGCTTATAAGCAAGATCGGCATAACGTCAGACGAACTGCAGGCCCTGCGTTCCGGAAGGTCTCTTGATGCCGTCAGGCTTCAGCTTATCCGTGCTTTTATCGAAATGCTTGAACAGGATATTTATCCAACCAAGCTTGTCTTAACAATGGAAAAGATCCTAAAGCTTACCGAAAAAGAACAGGCTATTTCAGTCATCGGTTCAATTTCCGGCGCTGGTAAAACCCTCGCTTCAAAAAGATATGCCAGTGAAAATCCCCTGGCTGATTATATGTACCTGCCTGAAATTACCTCGCCGCGTTACCTTCTCCAGCTTGTCTCCGCAAAGCTGCAGCTTCCAAGTATGGGCTTATCAATACAGCAGATGTATGAACAGATCTGCGCTTCTCTTGCAAACGAAAAACGTCTTTTCATATTTGATGAAGCTGACCGCCTTAACAGGAAAATGTTTGAGATACTGCGTGACATCTGGCAGGATGGTAAAGGAAATGTTGGCATTGCATTTGTCGGAGATGAAAACCTGATGAACAAAATAAAACGGCCCGGCACTTTGCGCGAAAACCTGATCCGCTTAATGCGCCGCGTAAAGTACAACGAAATTATTGATCCGCTGCATCCCGATGACATTGAAATGGTGTTCGGGCAGAACTTCAAAAAACATAAAATATCGGGTAAAATGATTCAGCACATCTATTCAAAGTACTCAGCGCTCGGCGGCTTTGGTTCTATTTTGAATCTCACAGATAAGATCAGCAAAATTGCTGATAAAACCAAAGATACCCCGAATGATGAAATGTGCACCGAAGCTATGAGGAGATTAAAATTATAAACAGTAGGCGGCATGTTTTCCCCTTTGGGGGCTTGCCTGCCGCAAATATAATATGAACTACAAAAACAAAAATAACAGCATCTACATTGACTATAAGCTTTCCGCTGAAGCATTCCGCGCCGGCTTAATTCCAGGTATCATCACAGCTTACTGGTTCAAAAATGATAAACAGATCTACCCGGCGGACCGTATCACGAAATTTAAGGATTGGGACAGGTTTTATATCCCTGCTGTTACAGGTGATCAGCTTAATGAATTCATCCCTAAAAATACAGTGATCCTCAGGGTTGATAATAAACTGTGGAAAGCTGAGCTGCCGCTTGAAAAAATATTTGCTGTTGGTAATTCAGAAGCCGAAGCAAAGCTGAATTATCTCAAAAAACTTATAAACAAAAAACTTATAAAGCCATGAAAAAACTTCGTAAAATAAGAGATAAATTATTCGCAGCAATTAATGTAATTCTTTCAGATGAATATTTTTTATTCTCATATGAGCATACCGCAGATACAAAATATAATTTTGAGGCAAGAAGTTCCTGCCCGGCTGAGCCGGGTCTTATCTCAGATATAAATTATACTTTATTCCAGGCAGTAATTGCTTCGCATGAAAGAAAAGCTATGCAGAAAAACCTCGATAAAGCAAAGGAAATTTTAAAATGATTGAAAAAAAAGATCTTATCAGTGACCGCACTTTGATGAATGATATAAAAAATCTGCCGGAAGGCTATAACAGCGGCCGCTCAAAAGCTATTGCTTCTGTATTTAAGCTTAATGATTCCGAACGCCGCCTCAGGCACCAGTGGAAAACCCATGGCAAAAAAACGCAGGGAAGCAAAACGGACTTTAAGTCCTAAAGCTATTGCATGCGGCTGTAAAAACGGCATAATAAGGAAAAACTCAATTCTTAAGCATCAGCTTGAAGGAGTTAAAGCAAAAGGGTGATGAAAGCAAAACCGTTCAATACTGAATACTTCAACAGTATCAAGTCTGCGCCGGTTAGAAGGTACTGCCTATGGCTTATTGGTTCGCCGGGCTATGCTTATTCCATGTTCAACGGCATGGCAACTGACCTGAAAGAGGGTGATGATGATTCACTTGCTGTTTGGGAAGATACTTACCCAGCAGAAACAGCGCTATTCAGAAAGCATATTGAAAAATCAACTGAAACAGAAGAAATACAAAAACAGCTTTTTAAAATCAATAATCAAACGTAGGCGGCATCTTGCCGCAGGAGGAAACAGCATGGCAGATACATTATTCACCGGTACACCAGATGCAGATTATCTGAATCACATAAAATATCCGGATGCCGAACTCAAAAACTGGAAGGATTTCACCGGCGCGCTGCAGGAAAAAGAATTCCTGTCAAAAAAACATAAGGAAATTTACACCCTCGCAGAACAGGCTAAGGCGAATGTTTTAACAACGCACAGCGATGAGCTGGAAGAGCTTGGCAGCAAGCTCGGGGATCTTAATACAAAGCTGAATGAATTCCTCGAAAACCATGAATCAGACTTTAAAGCTTCACCCGTAATGAACCTTGATGACTACGAAGTTATTGCAGAAACAAAAACAAAATACAAAATAAAAAGGAAAAAGGAGACTCCCAATGCAGCAGGCGCAAACAGCAAATAATGTGCATGAATTACCCGAATCACCCACTATGTCAGATATTGAAGCCCTCACAAAAAATTATGCTGATGCCAGGCAGCGCGTGGTTGACCGGGTAACAACCATGAACGAAGAGATCGAAGCCATAAAGCGTAAACATATGCGCTGGCTTAAATCTGATGTTTCGGCCGCAAAGGAACAGGAAAGCATTTTAGTCAATGCCATTTCCCGCGCAAAAGAGCTTTTCGATAAACCGAAAACACAGATTTTTCACGGGATAAAAGTCGGTATCCGCAAGCTGGTCGGCAGGCTCACATGGCTGATGACGAACAAACATCCAAGCTTATTCAGAAGCATTTTCCTGAGCAGTATGAAGCTATGGTTAAAGTTACCCGCAAGCCTATCAATAAAGCGTTGATGGTGCTGAAAGCAGAACAGCTTTTAAAGATCGGCGTAACCCTGGGCAACGATTCAGATGAACCTGTTATCAGCCCGGTTGATTCAGAAGTCGATAAACTGGTCGAAGCTCTACTGAAGGATTCAGCCGATGAAGCTGTCTGATACTGTAAGCGGTTTACATGATGATTTAAAAAGAATTGATGATAATGAACTTGTATCCATCACATTTACAGGTATTACATGGAAAATGAAAATATCGTCATTAATCAAAATATTCGAGTATGCAAACAAATACTTTGAAGAAAAGAAAGCGCAGAGCCAGGACAGGCTTTTACAGTGAAGTTACCCGGGATAATGCTTTCGCTTTATCTATGGATAGCCACCAGCCGCAAAAACTCAGGGTTTACGCCCTTCTTATTCAGCACAATGCATTAACACGGCATGAAATTTCCGCAAAGCTTAACATACCGCTTCATACTGTCTGTGCCAGGGTAAAATCCTTGATGGATGACGAGCTTATTATAGATCTTAACAAAACTGTTCATAATTCAGAAACAGACAAGCCAAACAACCTGGTAAAAGCGGTTGTAAAATCCAAAACATTATTCGATTAAAAATGTCAACCGATATAATCAAAGAAAGAGCATTAACCGAAGAACAGCTAAAAGAACTTGAAGATATTTTTCCGCCGGGAAAGCCACCTGAGAAGTGCCGCATTTGCGGTAACAGAAAAATTTACAAGAATGACAGCGTTGGACCCATATGTAAAAAATGTGCATACGGCTGGCCTGATCCGGTGAAGATTAAACCAAAGGTTGGCAGAAACACACCCTGCACATGCGGCAGTGGGAAGAAGTATAAGGAGTGTTGTGGTTCTGTAGCCGGCGTGGCTTGCCCGCCGCAATAAAGTATCCAAGGGTTACGGACGGTTAAGCGGGTGATTTTGGATTCATCCGTCAATCGCTTCCTCCCCGGGCGGCAGAAGGTCCCGGTTCCAACAAGCTAGTAAACCCACCAACTCCGCTAAATTCGCTCATATGAGCGATGTGTAGGGCAAAAGTGGTCCGTGTAAAGTAATAACACTTAAGGAAGCGAATCCAAAATTAATTTATAATACTGAGAATAATGAGATTAAATAAAAATACTTCTCGCGGCAGATTTACTGAAATTAAAGTAAACCGCCTGGGCCTGAACTCCCAAATACCAATTGGGAAATATAAAGGCCGTACTGTGCGGTTTATGATAAGCCCTGCAGGCTCAATGCCGTACCGCGAAACAATGGAAATACTTTTAATGCATCTCAAAAATGGCAGCTATGA
>LLZO01000249.1 GCA_001567545.1 Candidatus Tepidiaquacellales bacterium OLB5 | reverse complement strand
AGCATAAAATCGCGGGAATACCAGGAAAGCAGCTCCATATCAACTTTTTTAAGGAATTTATATACTTCAGGAACCGGGCCGGTTTGTGATTCATTCCTGTCAAGGAATAAAGGTTCTTTGGGATATTTTACGCCCTTATTTTTTTTCTGCTCTTTGGATTTTTTTCCGGATATGGATGTTTTTTTTGTTTTTTTCTTATCTTTTCCCATAAAATTAGTTATTGTTTAATGCCTCTACTCCGGGGAGAGTTTTCCCTTCAAGGAATTCAAGCTTGCGCCGCCCCCGGTTGAAACATGGCTAACAGCGCTTTCCATGCCTGCTTTTGCAATTGCAGCCGCTGAATCCCCGCCACCTATAACAGTTACAGCGCCCTTTTTGGTTGCTTCTGCCAGTGCTTTAGCTATTTCAAATGTTCCTTTGGCAAAGTTATCCATTTCAAAAACTCCCATAGGTCCGTTCCATACTACTGTTTTAGCTTTCAGAATTTCATCACGGAAAGCTGCAATAGTTTTTGCGCCAATATCCATCCCGATTTTATCTGCCGGAATTTTATCAGCATCTGCTGTTGAAAAAGAAGCATCATTCTCAAATTTATCAGCTATAACTACATCAGAAGGGAGCAGCAATTTTGATCCGGCTTCTGCAAGCAGCTCTTTTGCAAGCTCAATTTTGTCTTCTTCAAGCAATGATTTGCCTATCTCATATCCCATTGCTTTATAGAATGTGAAAATCATACCTCCGCCAACAAGTATCTTATCAGCTTTGCCGAGCAGGTTTTTTATCACATCAATTTTACCCGATATTTTACTTCCGCCAAGAATTGCAGCATACGGATGCTCAGGGTTTGCAACAGCTTTGGAAAGATATTCAAGCTCTTTCTGCATCAGGTAACCGGCAGCGCAGGTTTTGATGTAGTGTGTAACGCCTTCTGTAGATGCATGTGCGCGGTGGGCTGTACCAAATGCATCGTTGATGTAAACATCACCGTAAGATGCAAGTTTTTTGGCAAACTCCGGGTTATTTTTTTCTTCTTCATTGTAAAACCTCAGGTTTTCAAGAAGAAGTATATCACCATCCTGAAGATCATTTACAATTGCTTCAGTGCTTTCGCCTATACAGTCATCGGCAAAAAGTACGGGTTTGTTCAGGAGTCCGGATAAATGAATGGCAATGGGCCTTAAAGAATATTTCAGGTTCTTTTCGCCTTTAGGTCTGCCCATATGGCTCATTAATATCAGCCTGCCGCCTTCGGAAATTACTTTTTTGATTGTCGGCAGAGATTCCACTATCCTTTTATCATCTGTGATCAGCCCTTCGGTTTCTTTTGACATAGGAACGTTAAAATCAACCCGAACCAATACTTTTTTTGATTTCAGACCACTGTTTTTGGAAAGGTCTTCTATAGTTAATTTATTCATTTTCAGCATAAACCGTTAAAACGGTTTTTCATTTTTTAGTGTTATATTACCCGGGACTAAAGTCATGGGTTATAATTTAAAATTTAACCTGAATTTAATAACCGGCTTTAACTACTTTTTCAAGCAGGTCAACTACCCTGCATGAGTAGCCCCATTCATTATCATACCATGATACTATTTTAAAGAAACGTTTTTCACCTTTAAGATTATTGCCAACAGTAGCAAGCGAGTCATAAATAGAAGCCCTGTCATCATGAATAAAATCGCTGGAAACAAGCTCTTCATTGCAATAGCCAAGAATACCCTTTAAATAGGTTTCAGAAGCTTTTTTCATCAATGCATCAATTTCTTCGATTGAAGTTTCTTTTTCTGTGCGGAAAGTAAGATCAACTGCAGATACATTAGCTACCGGCACTCTGAAAGACATACCTGTAAGCTTTCCTTTTGTAACCGGAAGCACTTCTCCAACAGCTTTAGCTGCGCCGGTTGAAGAGGGAATAATATTTATAGCAGCAGCCCTTCCGCCGCGCCAGTCTTTCTTGCTTGGTCCGTCAACAGTTTTCTGGGTTGCTGTATAGGCATGAACAGTAGTCATTAAACCTGTTTCAATACCTAAACCTTCTTTAAGCAGCACATATACAACAGGGGCAAGACAGTTTGTAGTACAGGAAGCATTTGAAATAATATGGTGTTCTTTGGGATCATATTCATTATCATTAACACCTATTACAAGGGTTTTTACTCCGCCTTTACCCGGAGCTGATATGATCACCTTTTTTGCACCGGCATCAAGATGCCCCTTTGCTTTTTCCATATCAGTAAACAGACCGGTACACTCCAGAATTATTTCAGCACCAAGCTCTTTCCAGGGAAGCTCTGCGGGCGATTTTGTTGCAGCAATACATTTAATTTTTTCGCCGTTTACAACAAGCACATCATCACCTTCTGTTGTAATGGTGCCTTTGAACTTTCCGTGAACTGAATCATATTTCATCTGGTAAGCAAAATATTTTGCGTCCGTGCTTACATCAACAACAGCAACTACATCGATTTCTTTTCCCAATACACCGCGTTCAGCCATTGCGCTTAAAACCTGGCGCCCTATTCTACCGAATCCGTTGATTGCTACTTTTGCAGCCATTGTAAGTTAAACTCCTCTTCTTTTAAATGTTATATTTTCTGAAATTTTTCAGATAATTAAGCACAAAAATACCCAAAATTGCAGATTTATTCAATGAATAATAAAAAAGACCCGCCAGGCGGGTCTTTTTATACAGCAGAGCATAATTTATTTTATTCCATTGCTGAATATGTACCATCTGCATTTAAAACAATTGTATGCAGTCTGCAGGCATCCATGCCTGTAAAAGTAATATAATTGCCTTCCAGGTCTGTAATTTTCATATCAAATTTACAGGTAGAACCGTAATCGGCAGGAATATCCACTCTGACTGAACTTCCGTTTTCAAACAGGTCATTGGGAAGAATATCATTACCCCAGTTTGTCGTTTCATTTGGAGTAACGTAAATGTTATTTAACGTAAATCCTGTGTTGTTTGTAACAAAAAAATAAAGCGCCTGGGAATTAGTGCTGCCCTGGTTAAATAAAAAAGCGGCAATGAATAAAGATGAAACAATGAGAAGTTTTTTCATTTTTGTTAATATTTAATTTTTATGGATTTGCAAAGATAATCAATATTAATATCAACTCAAAATTATACTATAAAGTATTTAATTCTGAAAATTTAAAAGTATGATATAGAACATTGATATTCGCTACTTGTATAACTATATTTGTGAATGATTTTTAATAAAATCAGGTGATTTTAGGGCAATTTCAGTCAAAAATCACCCGTTTTTACCTGAAATCTACCAAAAATCACTCAAAACCATAAACATTTTTTTTTAACTGATAACATTAAAAATAAGGAGAATTTCAGCTTTTTATGGGTTCAACATCTGATCTGAGAAACGGCCTGGTAATAAAATATAACGGCGAGCTGCATGTAATTGTAAAATGGGAACACAGAACCCCCGGTAATTTAAGAGCATTTTACCAGGTAAAAATGAAAAATCTGAAAAACGGAAAAATGATTGAGAACCGTTTCCGTTCAGGTGAAGAAATTGATATAGTCAGAATGGAAACAAGAAACTTCCAGTACCTTTACCATGACGGCTCCGGGTATGTTTTTATGGACAACGATAACTATGACCAGGTTTCAATACCAGACGATATTGTTGGCGACCAGGCATTGTTTATGAAAGAAAGCGAGAATGTCCAGATAATGTTTGACGGTGAAAAACCCGTTACAGTGGAAATTCCGCCGCATGTTGAGCTTAAAGTAGTTGAAGCGCCCCCGGGAAATAAAGGCGATACTGCAACCGGAGGCACCAAACCTGTTGTTGTAGAAACAGGTGCTACAGTAAATGCACCAATGTTCATCAGCGAAGGCGATATTATTAAAGTAGATACCAGGACAAGCGCGTATCTTGAAAGAGTAAAAAAGTAATTTTAAAATTATTATTAAGAGAAAAATCTCTAATTAAGAATACCCACAAACTATTTAATATGTGAGGATAAAAAAAAGCAAAATGAAAACTGATCTGAATTACATCAAAAAGTTACTGAAGGTTCTTGAATCCGGAGATATCAATGAAATTGAGATCGAAGAAGAAGGAACAAGGGTAAGAGTAGTTAAATCAAAACCGCAGGATACAGCTCCTGCTCCGCAGGTAATAACGTATGCCGCCCCGCCACCTGTTGCTCAGGCACCGGCTGCAGTTTCTGCCGCACCTACAGCACCTGCTGCAAAAACAGAAGAAAAGAAAGAATCAGCTCCTGTTTCCCAATCAGGCAAAGACCTTATAGAAGTGCGTTCACCAATAGTAGGAACATTTTACCGTGCGCCATCACCTAATGCTGATCCTTATGTATCTGTAGGCTCACAGGTTACCAAAGGAAATGTATTGTGTATAATTGAAGCAATGAAACTTATGAATGAAATTGAATGTGAATTTGAAGGCAAGATATCGAAAATAATGGTAGAAAATGCACAGCCTGTTGAATACAACCAGGTACTGTTCCTTATAGAGCCAAACTAATACAGCAGCTCTGAATTATTTTTTTTAAAGCCGCAACTTTTTTACGGCTTCAACATAATTTTAGACAGGCTAAGAAATTGTTCAAGAAAATACTAATTGCAAACAGGGGCGAAATTGCGCTCCGTATAATACGTACCTGCAGGGATATGGGCATTAAAACAGTTGCCGTTTATTCCGAAGCAGATAAAGATTCGCTGCATGTAAGATTTGCCGATGAGGCTGTTTGTATAGGACCTCCCCCATCAAGAGAAAGTTACTTAAGCATTCCAAGAATAATTGCAGCAGCAGAAATCACAAATGCCGATGCCATCCATCCCGGGTACGGGTTTCTGGCAGAAAATGCTGAATTCAGCGAAATATGCTCTGAATCAGAAATAAAATTCATAGGTCCATCACCTGATATGATTAAGGCAATGGGAGATAAAGCATATGCCAAGGATACTATGAGAAAATCAGATGTACCCGTTGTTCCCGGTAGTGACGGAATTGTTACAACTATTGAAGATGCAAAAAAAATTGCTGCAGAATTCGGCTACCCTGTGCTTATTAAAGCATCAGCAGGCGGAGGCGGTAAAGGTATGAGAATTGTCCGCGATGAAAGCGAAATGGAAAACAGCTTTACTATGGCTACCAAGCATTAATGAAGATTTCGGGAAG
>LLZO01000248.1 GCA_001567545.1 Candidatus Tepidiaquacellales bacterium OLB5 | reverse complement strand
AAAAGATAAATATGCTGAGCTGGGGTATGATATAACAGGCATATCAGATTATTTTAAGATAAATCCGTTAAGCGATATACCGGTTTATGAACACGGCGCAGGAATATTCAAGAACCACCTGCTGGTAATAGGCGCAGATAAAGTACTTTATAAAGATTATTTAACCGGGCAGACATTCCATAATAAGCAGAACATGATCACAGAACTGAAAACCCCTGAAAACCTGCTTGCTATTACACATCCTGATATGAGAAATGCGTACAGCGGCAGTGATCTTAAATATCTGCGCGGGTATGATCTTATAGAAGCGGTTAATTATAATTATTGCTGGTCAGTCAACCTGTGGGATACTGTTCTTTCATCCGGTAACCCGGTTTTTATGGTTATGAACGATGACACACATGACATTACTGACCCGGATGATTTCGGAAGGGTTTTTATGTTTGTTAATTCTGAAAAAAATACTGGGGATATAATACAGGCGCTGAAACTTGGCAGCGCGATAGGGGTAGACCTGAAACATGATAAATATGATACACCCGGTATGATCAAAAAAAGATCTGATAATGCCCCTAGGCCTTCTGAATGTATAATTACAAATGATACAATAAAATTTAAATTTGATAAAGTATGTGATACTGTAAGGCTTGCGGGGCAGAATGGAATGACACTGAAAATTTCAGAAAATACGGATGAAATATTCTACCCGGTTAAACCGGAAGATACTTACATAAGGGCAGAAATTAAGCAGATAAATTCTGCAAATGTTTATTTAAATCCCGTTTTTAAATATGATGATATTAATGATCACAAAGTTCAGCCTGTAATAAATTATACAGTTACCTGGTTTTTAAGGGCCGGGTATATTTTAACATTTTGCCTGATTGTTTTTATATTCTATAAAAGAAAAAAAAGAAGGAATAAAAAAAATCCATTTTAGTATAATATAATTTATGCCTGTAAAAGCAATTATTATCGGTATAGGAGCTACAATAATTTTTGATCTGTGGGGACAATTATTAAAAGTTTTGTTTAAGATAAATCCTTCAGATATTTGTATTTTAGGCAGGTGGGTTCTGTATATGACGGGTGGAAAATTTACTCATCAAAATATTTTAAAAGTACAGACCAAACAGTATGAATGTGCTGCCGGATGGGCTTTCCATTACCTGACCGGAATTTCTTTATCTTTATTATTTATTTTTATTGTGGGTTATAAATGGTTATCGGCTCCGGAGGTATTGCCTGCTTTAGTTTACGGAATAGTAACTGTAATTGCTCCGTTGTTTATCATGCAGCCTGCATTCGGGTTCGGATTTGCCGGGTCAAAAACCCCGATACCTGCACAAACCAGGCTGCGCAGCTTAATGAATCATACTGCATTCGGAATAGGGCTATATGCTGCTGCTGTATTGCTGAACCTGTTTTGATATATTGGCTAAATGCGCTTACATTGAATTAAAATACCGCATTTAGTAAATTTGAACCTTTATAAAAAAATTTAATTATAATCATGAATAATCCATCCAGCCAGAAAGAGCGCATCGCAAAAATGAGCTTTGCTTCAGTATATCCTCACTACGTTACTAAAGTTGAGAAAAAAGGAAGAACTGTAAAGGAGCTGCACGAAGTAATTGAATGGCTAACCGGCTATGATAATAAAAAACTGCAGAAACTTATCAAAGATAAAGCAACATTTGATACATTTTTTAAAAATGCAAAATTGAATAAGAATGCACGTTTGATCACAGGGGTTATCTGCGGCTACCGTGTTGAAGAAATAGAAGACCCTTTCATTCAGAAGGTGAGATATTTGGATAAGCTTGTTGATGAGCTTGCCAAAGGCAGGGCGATGGAAAAGATTCTGCGGAAATAATAAAATTATTACTCCGAAAACTACAATAAAAAGGGCGCTTAAGCGCCCTATTGTTAAATGTTCATTGTTATTTGTAAATTGCTTTACACAATACCGTAAGCAAGCATTGCATTGGCTACTTTAATAAAGCCGCCGATGTTTGCGCCTGTTAAGTAATCGCCTTTTTTACCGTAAGCTTCAGCAGTATCAAGGCATGTTTTGTGAATGCTCTTCATAATACCAAGAAGTTTTGCATCAACTTCTTCGCGGCTCCATGTTAAGCGCATGCTGTTCTGGCTCATTTCAAGTCCTGATACAGCTACACCGCCTGCGTTGGCAGCTTTTGCCGGACCGTATAAGAAACCGTTATCCTGGTAAACCTTTATTGCAGCAAGGTCACTGGGCATATTAGCTCCTTCAGATAAGCAGTAGCAGCCTGCTTCAACAAGGCCTTTTGCCAGATTTTCATCAAGCTCATTCTGTGTTGCGCATGGCAGGGCAATATCAACCTTTAAGCCGTGTTCTTTAATAACTTCCCATACACTCTTGCCTTCATAATATTTAACTTTGTGTTTATCAGCGTATTCTTTTATTCTTCCGCGGCGGTTGTTCTTAAGATCAAGCAGGAATGCCAGCTTATTGGCATCGATACCTGATTCATCAACTATTGTACCGTTTGAATCTGAACATGTGATTGCAATTCCGCCAAGGTCATTAACTTTTTCAATTGCATACTGCGATACATTTCCGGAACCGCTTACTGCAACGCGTTTGCCTTTAAAATCTTTTCCGTTTGCTGCAAGCATTTCTGCTGCAAAATAAACTGTGCCGTAACCTGTTGCTTCGGGTCTTATTAAGCTTCCGCCGTATTCAAGTCCTTTGCCTGTCAGTACACCTGTATGTTCATTAACTATCTTTTTGTAATAGCCGTACATGTAGCCTATTTCTCTGCCGCCAACACCAATATCGCCTGCGGGAACGTCCCTGTCAGGTCCGATATGCCTGAAAAGCTCTCTCATGAATGCATAGCAGAATCTCATTACTTCGTCATCTGATTTACCTTTGGGATCAAAGTCACTTCCGCCTTTTCCGCCGCCCATTGGCAAAGTGGTTAAAGCGTTCTTGAATATCTGTTCAAAACCTAAAAATTTTAAGATACCTAAATTAACTGAAGGATGAAATCTTAACCCGCCTTTATACGGACCGATAGCGTTATTGAATTCAACCCTGAATCCGCGGTTAACCTGAACTTCTCCAGCATCATCTACCCATGGTACACGGAACAGGATTGCCCTGTCAGGTACTACTATTCTTTCATAAATTTTTGCTTTTACAAATTCGGGATGTTTTGCTACGGTTGGTTCAAGGGTTGTCAGTACTTCTTCAACTGCCTGATGGAATTCCGGCTGAGCCGCATCTTTAATTTTGACTTTTTCGATTACATCTTTTATAACCGAAGACGATTTTGCCATTTATTTGCTCCTTTGATTAGCGTAGTTAGTTTGTTTGGTTCAGGGTTAAGCATATTTTTCCCTGTTTTCATTTACAAAATTAAGGTTTTTTATCTATTTCAAACAATGATATTAGTCATAAATCTCAAACATTTACGATTAGTTTTCTTTGTTTTTCACGGAAATTGTGTTTAAATTGTTTAAACATAATTTTTAAACAGCTTAATAATTAAGGTTTTTTATGAAAATTAAGAAATTTACATGCATAAACTGCGGAGCGCCAAAGGTTAACGAATATAAAACACCGTATATTATGTGTGATTACTGCGGCTCATTCACCGATATAGATTTTACTTTGGGACTGGATAAATGGAATGAATCAGGAGTAAAAACTATGAACTACCAGATGACAAAAATGGCGCTGATGAGTAAAATGCAGGCAGCCATGCAGCGGGGAAATAAAGAAGAATACAAAAGCCTGCAGCGTGATTATTGGGATTATTATTACCGCACTTACCCGGCTTACATGCCGCCATCGATTGATGACGGGTATAAATACCGCGATTACCTTGATGTTTGCGCTGAGTCCAGCACTGAATACGGATTTGATCCCAAATGGCAGACCTATGGCGCTGAGCAGCAGCGGCTGCAGCAAATGCTGACCTATTACAATGACGGCACGGGGAATAAAGTTGAAAGTACAGGGTTTTTCCGACTGGCAGAGTTTTTTATCAATATGACAAAAGACGGAATGCGCGTGTTTTATTCAAATCCAAAATATGCTGTGATGCATGACCTTATTCCGGAACAGGTGCATATGAAAATGAAGATATCGATGTTCGTGCAGGTTTGGCTGCCGTATCTCACTGAAGCTGACCAGGAAAAATTCCTGAAAATGTCAGGGTTCAGCATGCAGTATGTTGATATTGAGCGGCCGGCAGGCAGAACAGGTGAGTGTGAACACTGCAAAGCGGAAATTTATATCCCTGACGGCTCGTACAAAGTGCATTGCGAAAGCTGTCACAAGAATACTAAAGTTCAGCAGGTGTTTAAATGCATGTCATGCGGAGCAGAGAACAATGTACCTGAATATCCTGCAAAACCGATTGACTGTGAATTCTGCGGTGTCGAAAACAGGCTGATACAGAGATTGTTCGGTTAAAAAATCAGAATCGTTTCGCGCAAAGTCGCAAAGATGCAAAGTTAAAAAATTCAGGTTAACTGAATAACATTGAGAAAAAATATTTTATTGTGTTGCCACGACCTTCAGGTCGTGGATAGAATATAATAATTAACTGGGCTTTAGCCCCCGAAGCCTTTCATAATGGTTTTCTAAAACGGAGTGTGGGAAACGTCTAAAA
>LLZO01000247.1 GCA_001567545.1 Candidatus Tepidiaquacellales bacterium OLB5 | reverse complement strand
TGATAAAACTCAAGGGCAAATTTATCTCAATATTATGCAATACAGGGATATTACACAAATATTCAAAATAACTCTGCTTATCCAAATACAACAAGAGAGCTATCAGAGGATTTTAAGATAAAATCAAAGGTAAAACAGTTTAACATAGAAGAAGCAATAAGCGACTATGAAACGATTTACCAGAATAACCAGAACAATGCAAAGGGACTGCATGCCCTATTAAACAAGCTAAGCCTGCAAAGAATGACATCAGGAGACGCACCGAACGGCAGCACCCTAAACTATACAGAACATAAGCTTGGAATACTATCGCTGATAATAGGAAAAGACTTAAAGAATACCAATACAGCAATAAACAATCAGCCAAACCAATTCAGGCTGCATCAGAATTACCCGAACCCGTTTAATCCGACTACCAGCATACGATATGACATTCCCCAAAGTTCACAGATAACAATAAAGGTATATGATATACTTGGCAAGGAGGTATTCAGTTTTAACGAATACAAACTGGCGGGGAGTTATGAAGTTAAGTTTGACGGGAGTAATCTTGCAAGCGGGATGTATTTTTATTCAATAAAAGCAGAGACGTCCCAGCGGGACGTCTTTACAGAAACTAAGAAGAAGGTGCTGTTAAAATAAGACCCCACCCGTCCGGCTAACGCCGGACACCCTACCCGAAGGGAGGGTGTAAGCAAAAAGTGAATTAGCCTGCTGATAAATCAACAGGCTTTTTTTAAATAATTTAATTTTTCAGTCTATTTCCAATAAATTTAATCTAAAACAATATTTCCGCTGATTATCGTTTCGTTCAGAAATTGGCTTTAAATTAATAAAAATCTGTATATATTTGCAGAATATTAATGAAAAAGCTGAATTATATTTACGGAATTGCGGCTGCAATAACTGCCTTTACTATTTATTTAATGACACTTGCGCCAACAGTCTGGTTTATAGATAGCGGAGAGCTTGCCGCCGTTGCCACAACGCTTGGTATTGCGCACCCGACGGGTTATCCCCTTTTTACAATTATAGGACATATTTTCTCACTGCTGCCTATTGGCAGCGAAGAGGTTTACCGCCTGAACCTGATGAGCGCATTTTTCTGCTCACTTGCAGTATTTATGTTCTGGCTGCTGTTTAAATTTATGCTTAAATCCGGAAGTATCACACCGGAAATTAGATCAGAAAAGAGCGTTAAAACCAAATCATCCAAACAGCAGGCAGTTAAAGAAAAAATTATTGATTTACCTGATATAATTGTGTACACAATTGCAGCGGGCGCTGCATTGATACTTGCATTTTCAAAAACATTCTGGGCTGCAGCAAATTCAGTAGAAGTTTACCCGCTTCATGTGTTTTTCCTGGTTGCATTAATGCTGGTTTTCCTGAAAGCGATACTGAACACGAATAAATATACCGGGAAATTACAGCCGGATAATTCTTTTATCAACCAAAACAAATATTATCTGATATTTGCTTTTTTGCTTGGACTTTCATTCACCAATCATTTAACAACTATACTTCTTGCTCCGGCATGCCTGACAATTTTCTTTTATACAAACCTGTTCGATAAACAGAGATTATACAAACTGCTTGGATTCATGGCAGTATGTTTTGCCATCGGTTTTTCGGTTTATCTGTACCTTCCTATCCGGGCATCAATGAGCCCTGATTTTCTTTGGGGCAACCCGTATAACTTCGAAAGATTCTACTGGCACATTACCGGTAAGCAGTTTTCCGTTTGGATCTTCAGCGCACAGGGCTCAATTGCTGCATTTATCATTCTTACAGCTACAGTTGTGGGTCTTGCAGTTTACGGGCTGGTAAAAAAGAAGACACTTAACCAAAATATGCATTTTATTTTTTTCATTATTGTCTGTGTAATTGGTTACCTGTTGATTTCAGGTTCAAG
>LLZO01000246.1 GCA_001567545.1 Candidatus Tepidiaquacellales bacterium OLB5 | reverse complement strand
GCAACATCAATTTCAGCATCAACTTTAATTTCAGGAATCAACAGCTCCCTGCCGCCTGCGCTGTCATTTATTATGCTTTTTGCAATGCGGTTAAAAGTTGAGCGGAATTCCTCAACCTTTTCAACTTCTATTTCAATTCCTGCCGCGTGAAAGTGCCCGCCGAACTGCACAACAGCTCCGCATTCTTCTGAAGTGCGTTTTATCGCTTCGTAAATATTGAAGTTATTTATGCTGCGGGCAGAGCCTTTTGCATAACCGTTAAATGTTGTTAATATTATACTTGGACGGTAGTATTTTTCTACCATCCTTGATGCAATTATTCCAAGCACCCCGGGATGCCACTCAGGATTATGCAGTACAATTGCAACATCATCCCTGGCATCACTGTTTATCACTTCGGTTTTATATGATTCGTATGAGTTCTGCGCCTGCAGGTAAATTTCGCTGTCAATTTTTTTACGGTTGGAGTTTTCCTTTTCCAGTACGCTCATCAGCTCATCAGCTTCTTCTACTGTGCGGCTGGTTAAAAATTTTACAGCCCGGGTTGCATCACCAAGCCTGCCAACAGCGTTAATTCTGGGACCAATTGTGAACACAACATTTGATGTTGTGATATGTTCTAACTTAAGGCTGGAATTCTTGAAAATAGTTGCAAAGCATGGTCTGGGGTGGTTAAGTATCTGCCTGAACCCGTAACTTATCAGCGTTCTGTTCTCATCAATAACTGGAACCATATCAGCAGCAGTTGCCACTGCAACGTAATCTATTAATCCCTGCCAGTTATCCAGCTCAAGCTTTTTGCAGACTGCCTGCACAAGCTTAAATGCCACTCCTGTACCGCACAGGCTCTTGAACGGGTATGGGCAGTCAGGCTGCAGCGCATCAAGTATTGCATAAGCATTCGGAAGAACTTCCGGCGGCTGGTGATGGTCGCAGATAATCATATCGATGCCGAGCGAAGCAGCATATTCAACTTTATCAACTGCGGTAATGCCGCAATCGATAGCAACAATCAGCTTTATGCCAAGCTCATTTGCGCGGTCAATACCCGTGCAGGAAAGCCCGTAACCGTCTGTAAATCTGTCGGGAATGAAAACTTCGTTGGGTACGCCAAGATCCCTGAGGAAAGTGTGAAACATGGAAACACCGGATGTTCCGTCAACATCGTAGTCTCCGAAGATAAGGATCTTTTCTTTATTTTTTATGACCTCTATGATCCTTTCGTATGCTTTATCCATACCCTTCATAATGAAGGGGTCATAGAGATTTTTTAAGTCATGGACGAAAAACTTCTTCGCATCAGCGCGTGTGTGTATATTCCTCGCCACCAGTATTCCGGCAAGCGAGGCGGGAACGTTTATCTCCTGAGAAAGTACTTTAACCTTTTGTTCATCTGCTGCGTCTGATATTGTCCATTTCTTCTTAATTGCACTGGACATTAAGTTTAATTTTTATTTTTATAGTGCCCGGAGCGAGACTCGAACTCGCACTCCGTAACCGGAACTGCGCCCTGAACACAGCGTGTATACCAATTTCACCATCCGGGCTGGATGTTTATTGTTAAAATAACATGAATTATTAGCCTGTATTGCTTATAAACTAATAAATTTACGAAATTTTTACATAAATCTCAATTAATTTATTAATGACTTAGGTACAAATATACACAAAAATTGCCGATTTTATCGGCAGTTATTCAATAATTTAGTAACATTCAAAATTTAGGTAATTTAGAATTTAATCCTGCTCAGACAAGCTGCTGTCACGTCCTCAAAAAAAAATCCGGCTAAATAGCCGGACTCGAAAATTCAAATTATCAAAACCTATTACAGATACTTATTAATTATACTCAAAAAATCAGCTTTGCTTCTTGAACCCATTATTGCTTCAACAACCTTGCCGTTCTTATCAATAATATATGTCTGAGGCACTACATTCTGGTTCTGACCGGCTGCTGTCATATATTTCCCCACAAGCTCATTTGGCTCAAATACAATAGTGTAAGGCAGGTTATTGCTCTTAAGGAAATTATTAAGCACTTCCTGGTTGTCATCAACCGAAACACCTATCATCTTAAAATCCTTATCCTTAAGCTCTGTTGAAATAGTTGAAAGGTCCGGCAGCTCTTTTCTGCAAGGCGGGCACCATGTTGCCCAGAAGTTAAGTAAAATTACTTTACCTTTGTAATCACTAAGCTTCATTTCTTTGCCGTTCTCATCCCACTTAAAATCAACCATCTCATTTTTCTTAATATCCTTCGATACTTCCTTTACGGCAAATGAGCTTGCTGATGCAGTTTTCTGTGTATTCTGATTCTGTGTGTTCTGCTGCTGCGTATTCTGCTGATTTTGAGTGTTCTGTTTGTTATCCTGCGGTTTTACATCAGTGGTATCGCTTTTTTTTAGAGCAGTTAAAGGAAACTGCAGCGGCAAGTATTAATACTAAAAATAACCTGTACATTTAAAATTTAGTTTTATTTATTAAATCTGGTGAATGTTGTATACATTTCCTGCTTAGGCATGGTTGTCATGCTGGCGCATACATTGTTATCCTTATACCAAAGGGTCATGGTGCAGTCATTTTCATCAACCTCATCGCACATATAATATTTTGCTTTTGTTATCTCGTTATGCACATCTTCAGGCAGGTCAAGGTTCTTTTTGATCATTGCAGTAATTGGCACCTGGAAAATATATATCATCTGCCCGTCGTTATCCTGGTAGATAATATGAGCCAGCTCCTGCCCATGGTATTCATTGCAAACAACGCCGGCTAATTTGTAATTTTCAATTTCAGGCACATACGGATCGAAGTGCGCTTTTTCCATTACAAATTTTTCTATTTCAGCAGCATTGCTGCTGGTTAGCTGCGGTTTTACTTCGCCTTTTACAACCTTATGAAAGCTGTTCAATGCCTGTATCATAATGCTGGATTCTTTTCCGGTAAGTATATACGGGTTCCTGGTTTTCTTTCCGCCTGAAAATACCACGAGCCCCCCGATAATAACAAATGCAAGAACTGCAAAAGCATATCTTGGGACACCTATAAACTTTTCGGTGAAAGCCTGTTTTATTGATTGCCAGAATGAAGGGTACTCCGCCGCTGCGGTTTGTAAATTGCCTGCTGCTGAATATTTTTTCTTCGATTCAGCAACCAGGTTATCAATGGATAAAATTACTTTGCTGTATGTAGCTGCCGGAAGCTCAGCCTCTGGTAAACGGTTTCTTAAAAGGTCCCTTGTTAAAACTTCACTGCGGTATTTTGCATAAAGTTTCTGGTCTTTTTCAAGCAAATCTTCGATCTGTTTTTTTGTTTCGGGATCCGTTATCTGGTTATCAGCATACGATGTAATTAATTCATCAATGTTAAAAGTAGTAGTATTCAGACCCATAGGCACAATATTTGATGGTTTGTTAAAATTATTATTCTCCTCTGTTAAAAATTTATCTCAGGCTTTAAAGCAAATGTTTTAGCCGTTAAGCCATAGATTCAACGGAATAACCGCGGGCTTTTGCGTAATCCTGCAGCTTCTTCTGTAATATTTTTCTACCCCTGTGAAGGCGGCTTCTTACTGTGCCTATTGGCACATCAAGAAATTCAGCTATTTCTTCATAACTTAATCCTTCAAGGTCACAAAGTATCACAACTGTTTTGTAATCATCCTGCAAAGAGTTTAATGCGCTCATCAGTTCATCATCAAGCAGGTTGCTGAATACTTTGTGTTCAAGATCGTTTGGATCAACTACATCGTCTCTTATCGAATCATAAAAGTTCTGTACATCTTCATAGTCAACTTTTGACGGTTCTTTCTTGGTCTTGCGGTATTTGTTGATATAACAATTCTTCATTATCCTGAACAACCACGCTTTACAGTTAGTTCCCCGTTCAAACTTGTGGAAAAACCTGAAAGCACGCATAAATGTATCCTGCACCAGGTCGTCAGCTTCAAGCTGGTCGCCGGTCATCCTAAGGGCATAATTATACAATAACTTCATATGCGGAATAGCTTCTGCTTCAAAATCCCTTTTACGCGCATCAAGTTCGGCTTGGTTCAGCTTATCCAGTGGATTATCTTCAGCCAAATTTTCATCACTTTCTGAAAATTCATCATTTTCAGGCAGTATTTCAGGGCTCAATACCTCTTCTTTTGCGATATCTTTTATATTTTTAGAGTTATTTTTTTTCAACTATTTCCCTTATTTTAGTTCATTAAGTTAAGAAAATTAATGCACTATTTCAAGCAGCCAATTTCTTATAACTTACCTAAAATAGTTAGTACTTAATATGATAAAATTTTAGACAATTAGGTGTAAAATATTGTAAATTTGGCTAAATTTCCCTAACAACCGTTAGCAGAAACATATTAAGAAACTTATTGTTTAAAGATTAATATAACAATTAATTGTATACACGCATTATGGTAAAACTTATTTTATTATTTATGCTGATGCTTTCATCAGTAAACTGCAGGTCAGAAGTCAAAAACTCTGAAGCAACTGAAATAAAAAACAACACTGAACATAATCACGGTAATACTACTGACAGCGCTGTAATAAACTTTACCGGTATAATAAATTACCTTCAAAATAATTTAAGCAGCGATTTTATAATAAAAGAACATTCATACTTCGTCATAGCAAGTAACCTTTCAGAAAAAGAAACTGATAAAATCCTGGTAAACACAATTGACCGTGCTGTTGAATGCTTTTATAATGATTATTTTTCATCCAAACCAAGCGAAGCTACTACAATATTCCTGTTTAAAGACGACAAAACCTACCGCTACTGGGCAAAAAAGCTTTATGATGATGATGACCTTTCAAGATATGGATATTATAAGCCCTCTGAAAGAACCATGCTTATGAATATAAACACCGGTACAGGCACGCTGGTTCACGAAATGACACATGCTTTGGCAAGATATGACTTTCCCGATATACCGTCCTGGTTCAATGAAGGGCTTGGCTCATTGTATGAAAGATGTTCGCTTAACAATAAAACAATTCTCGGCTACGTAAACTGGCGGCTGCCTGCCCTGCAGGATGCAATTGCTGACAATAGCTATACATCGCTGGAAAAGCTTATGAAAACTAATTGGGATGAATTCTATGGCAATAGAAGCGATGTAAATTATTCACAGGCGCGTTACCTGTGTATGTACCTGCAGGAAAAAGGATTACTGAAAAAATATTATAAACATTTCCGTGATACATATACTGAAGATAATACAGGCATAAAACAAATTGAATTCATTACCGGTAAAAGTTTATCAAGCCTCGATGATGATTATGTAGCATGGGTTAAAACATTGAAGCAGGAATAAAATTATAACTAATATTCGTACCACGAATATCTTTTTTTGTTCCGGGGATTAAGCTTGTAAACACCAGTTTCATAAATCTTAGAAATATCAGTAAAGAAATATTTAAATTTTACACTCACCCAATCCCCTCTCCCGGAGGGAGAGGGGAGTTAAACACAAAACTTTAGGAATGTTCTCACCTCTCCTGTTAGGAGAGGGGCTGGGGGTGAGGTGCAAACCTCTTTTAACTTGAAATACCCTTTCTTTTTCGGGATATTTGCATAAATATTAATTCAGAAAGTATTGAAAAAGCTTAAATTTGCATTAATTGGCTGCGGCAGGATCGCTTTACGCCATGCAGAGATCATTAATAACATTGCAGAACTTACCGCTGTTTGTGATATAAAACCCGAAAGAGCAGATGAATTTTCAAAAAAATTCTTTTCAAAGCCTTACACTTCTATCGAAGAACTCCTTTTGAATGAAAAAGATACCGATGTAGTTTCAGTATGTACACCTAATTCATTTCATTCCGCTCACACTATTGCTGCTTTAAAAGCAGGAAAAAATGTTGTGTGCGAAAAGCCAATGGCAATTAGTGTAAGTGAGTGCAACCGAATGATGATAGAAGCCGATAAATCAGGCAAAGATCTTTTTATTGTCAAGCAGAACAGATTCAATCCGCCTGTTGCTGCGCTTAAGCAGGTCATTGAAGCCGGCAGGCTTGGAAAAATTCTGAATGTTGAGCTTAACTGTTTCTGGAACCGCAACGATGAGTACTACAGGCAGTCTGACTGGAAGGGTAAAAAAGCAATTGATGGCGGCACTCTGTTTACACAATTTTCACATTTCATTGACCTGCTGTACTGGCTGATAGGGGATTTTAAAACATTAAACGGGATTGGCAGGAATTTTATTCATACAAAGCTTGTAGAATTTGAAGATACAGGTGTTGTTATAGGCGAATTTGAAAACGGTGCATTGTGCACTATCAATTATACTGTTAACAGCCATAAGCAGAACATGGAGGGCTCAATTACAGTGTTCGGTGAAAACGGAACAGTTAAGATCGGCGGTCAGTATTTAAATGTGCTGGAATACCAGTCAATAGACGGATATAAAATCGAAGGACTCCCCGCTTCGCGGCCCGCCAACGATTACGGCTTCTACCAGGGCTCTATGAGCAATCATGAAAAAGTATATGAGAATGTAATTGATGTATTAACAAAAGGCGGCACAATTGCTGCCAACGCATTTGAAGGTATGAAAACCGTAGAGATTATTGAGAGGATCTATAAAAGCATGGAAAATTGTTGAACTATATACTTTAATACTCATTCTCAAAAGCAGGTTTGGTTTTTTTAATGCCAAACTCAGGCGGTATATCCCTTAAGAACTCAAAATATCTTGCAAGCTGGTAAGTGTGGTTATCTATATTAAACTTTCTTACAACATCTTCATTTGCAATAGGCATCATCCTCTGAGTGTAAAGGTCATAAAATTCAATTATAAGCTTGGCAATATCCCCTGTTTCATCCGGTTCGCATATCCTAACGGCATCATAATCCCTTAACAGCTGCTTTGCAGCACCGTCAGGCACACATGCCATTATCGGTTTTCTGGTTCCCATATATTCTGCAAGCCTTAAAGGAGCAATAACTTCATCACCCTGCCCTTTGCCTATCATAAACCATAATACATCACTGGCAAGCATATATTTAATTGAATCAATATGGTCAACATATCCCGGGTTAATTATAGAATCAGATACATTGTTTTTCTGTATAAGCTTTAAATGTTCTTTATTCAGCCCGCCTATAAAGCATGCTTCAATTTTTCCTCGCATATCGGGTCTTTTTTTCAAATGCCAGCCGCAGACCTTCAAAGAAGTAATCCGGGGTTACCAGGTCAAAAAAATTGCCTGCACTGGTAAACCTCATTTTGGGTTTTTCTGGCAGCGGACCCTGTTTTGCCAATTCAATATCATCGGGGTCAAATCCGTGGTGTATGATATTAATATCATCATGCCTTAAATAATCATATTCTTCAATTAAATATTCTTTTATTCTGCGGTTGGTTGTGATAATTTCATCGGTCACCTTTATCACTTCCTGTTCCATTTTAATATTTCTCAGCCTGTGATAACCCATCGGGAAATATGCTCCGGGCGAGTGCAGCCATGAGTCCTGGTAATCGGTAACAAGCGGAATTTTATACTTTTCCTTTAATTCGCCTGCAGCAATCAATGCCGTAAAGCTTGGACCGGTAGCATAAATTATTTCAATTTTATGCGATTCAATTATTTCTTTACCCAGCTTAACAGCTTTTGCTATCCATGTGCTGTGTTCATCCGGCTGTTTCCGGTACCTGCTTAATTTTCTTTTTAATATACGTGAACCTTCATTGGGAAGGTCTTTCAGCTTTCTTCCTGTAAGCAGGTTATTGCTGCTTCCCGGTGTCCGGTAAATCTGTATTCCGTATGCTTCTGCTTCACGAAGCAGGCTGTTATCCCTGAAATAATATGTACGGGGTGTAGAGGTTAAAACGATCGGCTCCCAGCCGTATTTTTTAAAATACTTGCTGAACTTAAGCGGCCTTAAAACCGTCCCTTTGCCTATTGGCGCAAAATCATGCGTTATTACTAATACTTTTTTCAATTATTCTTTATACTTATTGTTAAACCGCCAAAAAACGCCAAGGACGCAAAAATTATTCTTCTTCAAAATTGTTAACAACTCGTTTAATCCCATTTTTGAAATATTTAACATTAAAGTTAATTAAATAACCTAATCTCAAATCTTTCAATTTTAGATATGAAATAATCTGAGCTAAATTAACATCAGTTAATCTATCTGTTGATTTTATTTCAACTATTACTGTATCTTCAACCAGTAAATCCAATCTATAAGCAATATCAACCTTTACTCCTTTGTATATCAGTGGAATTTCTTTCTGAGAAACATATTTTATATCTCTTAAAGAAAGTTCATGTTTTAAACATGCCTCATATGCTGATTCCAGCAAACCGGGACCTAATGATTTATGAACTTCATATGCAGCATCCACAATTTGTTTTCCAATTTCATCCAGATTCATTTGGCGTACTTAGCGATCTTGGCGGTTAAATAATAATCAAATCTTTTGGTGACCTGTTAAAAACTTCGCAGCCGTTTGCTGTTATCATAATATCATCTTCAATTCTTACGCCGCCAAGCCCTTCAATATATATGCCTGGCTCAATTGTCACCACAACATTAGCCGGAAGATTAATATTCATCCTCTGGCTTACTCCCGGCATTTCATGAACTTCAATTCCAAGCCCGTGGCCAAGTCCGTGCCCGAACTTACCTTCATAACCTGAGCTGTTAATATGATTGCGTGCAATGTTATCCAGCTCTTTGGAACTAACACCTTCTTTGGCAGCATCTATAGCCATAGTTTGCGCTTTAAGAACAGTATCATATATTTTTTTCATTTCATCCCCGGGTTTGCCGACTGAAATTGTTCTTGTAAGATCACTGCAGAAGCCGTCATATATGCATCCAAAATCAAGCGTAACCATTTCACCGGATTCAATTACTTTATCACTTGCTGCTCCGTGCGGAAGCGCTCCGCGCCAGCCGCTGGCTACAATGGGGTCAAATGAATCTTTTTCAGCGCCGTATTTTTTATGCCAGTAAGAAATTTCTGCTGAAACTTCCCTTTCCATCATTCCCGGCTTAATTATTTCTAAAAGCTTGCTGAAAACCTTATCAGTGATTTCACATGCCTTTTTTATCTTATCAATTTCACCGGCTTCTTTTATCATGGTAAGCTTTTCTATTCGTTCAGGTACTTCAATAAAGCTTACTCCCGGAAAACCTGCTTTAAGCTGTGATAACTGCTGAACCGTTAAGTGCGTTGATTCAAAACCTACTTTTTTAAATCCCCTGCTTATGAATGTTTCTTTAATGCTTTCAGCCGGCGCAAAGCTAACACTTATTTCATATCCTTTTACCTGCCTGGCTGACTGAGCCTGGTACCTGTAATCAGTGAAAAAATAATTCTTACTTTTTGTAATTATTATATATGCTGATGAACCTGAAAATCCGCTGATATACCTGATATTTGGAATATGAGTAATATAAAAGGCATCAAGGTCATACTCTAAGAGCAGTTCTAATATTTTATCTGATCTGTTCATAAAAAATTCAAAATTTCCGTATTTATTAACTAAAAATTGATAAATTGTGAATAAACAGTAAAAATACTCATAATTTATACGCTAATCAATCAATAAAAT
>LLZO01000245.1 GCA_001567545.1 Candidatus Tepidiaquacellales bacterium OLB5 | reverse complement strand
CGCACCGGCGATTTTGCAGAAATAAAAATTACCGGGGCAAAGGAATATGACCTTGAAGGTGAAGTTCTGTGAAACTTAGAACAAGGGCTGCAGCCCCTTGTTCATTGTAAATATATGATTTCTAAATTTAAATAAAAAACCCCGGAGCTTTTAAGCACCGGGGTTTGATTTTTTATTTCGGTTTGCTGCTGTTTCTTTTGTTAAATGCTGCTTATTAAATATTACTGCACTGTTTCATTATACAGAGCGCTTATATAAACATCATATTCTGCTTCTGTATTTTTTTCTGTGTAATCTTTATACTGCCATATATCCGTCCTGAAATCACGTACCGGCTCATTTTTGTTCCCGTAAACAGGTTTATAATAATTAATACCATGCGGTGGAACAATAGTATTTGTTTTTACCGTTACAACCGGAGCAGGTTCAAGATAATTTACATATTCATCTTCCCTGTCAGAAGGTCTGACGTAATTTTTATAAGTTACAAAGTACGGTGTTACAGTTTTTTCAGCAACAGCTCCGTCTGCCGATGAATCATACCACCTGTCATGCATATTCAGATATATACTGTATGGAGATTCTTTTTCGCCCGGCAGTTCTGCATAATTACCAGTTCTGTTGATAATATATTTGTCTGTTACTGCAACCGCCCTGTTTTCATCTTTAACATGCATTATCCATACATCGCTGTTTGGGGGGTAACCTACCAGGTAATAAGAATGAATTCCTGCAGCTGTATTATACTGACTGTTTATGTTACGGTTTAACTCCACAGCATTAACATTGCTTTGTGAAAAGCTGTTTGCCGAAATAAAAATAAAGAACAGCATTGATAAAAATAATTTATCTAAAATTATTTTTGAAATGAGTTTGTTTATCATAACACTATCTCCTTTCATAATATTTAATAAATTTAAAATCCTTATAGTTCTTAAAGCTTATTTCCAAAAACAAGACTTTAAATAAAAAATTGCCTATATAACTGATTTATAATAATTTAATTCAATTTCAAAAACAGATACTTATGCATTTTCTGAAACAAGTTTTCGGGTCATTTAATCAAGTACATTAAATACAATGTGTTACATTAGTATTCCTTTTCATCAAATAACGTTTAAATAGTATAATAGATGTAAATAATCCAATAAGTGTAATAATATCAATTATTTGAAAATTTATTCAATAAATTTCAACACTAAACCTTTTCATTTTAATCTGCATCATATTATAGTAATTTAGGAGAAAGAATGCGGTCAAAAAATGGCTAACTATAATTTGGCCACAGAGGGGGGAGCTCTGGAGCTGGTTTCTACAAGTCCGGATAGAGAGTTTGAACTGATCCGCCAGGCAGCGGCGGGGAACTCTCATGCATTCAGGGAACTGTATAACAACAACGTTAAGCGTGTGTATGCAGTGTGCCTGCGCGCATCACAGGATACAGATATTGCAGAAGAGCTTACCCAGGAAGTATTTATTAAAGCATGGGAAAAGCTTTCAACTTTTCATTTTGAAAGCAAATTCTCATCATGGCTTCACTCAATTGCAGTGAACCAGTTCTTAATGATGAAACGTTCGGAAAAACGATTCAACGAAAGAGTAAATGAGCTGACGGATATTATCACAAGGGATAACCCGCAGGCTAAAATTAAACAGGGATATGATTCCCGCATCGATATCGAAGGCGCTTTGGAAAAGCTGCCCGAACAGGCAAGAATGGCTTTTATACTTCATGATATCGAAGGATATAAACACCACGAAATTTCCAAAATGATGGAAATTGAAGTGGGCACCTCTAAAGCCCATTTGCACCGGGCAAGAAGAATGCTTAGAGAGGAGCTGGCGAAGTAAGATTCGCTGAAATTAAGGTTATGGAAAACGAAAAAACTATGAAACATAATACAGATTGCAGCCGCACACAGGTATTAATTGACGATTACCTGGAAGGCATGATATCAAACGACAACAGGCTTGCAATGGAAGAACACCTTAAACATTGCAGTGAATGCAGGAGCTACCTTGAAAATACAGTTCTGCTTATAGAAAAAGCTGCGCTGATTGCAGCAGATGATGAAAAAAACCCAAACTTCCCATCAAAACAAAAACATCAGCAGATGTGGAACAGCATCGAAGCAAAGATAAACCAGAAGCTTCCCGATGCCGATTCGCATATCTACAATATGAACGGGCTTGAAGATGAATATATCCCCGTTAAACAGCCGGATACCAAATCATACAGCTATAAACCGGGAGCCTGGCAGAATATGAGGTATTACTTCAGCGGGCTGGCTGCCGTGCTTATCCTTGCATTTATTATTTTCGGCGTAAGCCGCTTTATGGATTCAAGAAAAAACTCAATTGAGCTCAATACAAATATTGTTGAAGTTTCCGGCGGACCAAAATGGATGGTTGCATCAATAAAAGGCACGCCGCTTATCAATAACCTTGTCATGAAAGCTATAGACAGCCTCGGTATCGGCGGTTATATCACAACCGATGATTCATCCAAAGCAGAGCTTTATGTTGCCGGACTCGGTTCGGTTATAATAGAACCCAACTCTAAAGTTAAGCTTACAAAAAGCACAAACGATGAACACCGCATTCAGCTTGATTACGGCTCTATTGATGCCAGTATAAACGCCAAACCGCGTACTTTCTTTGTGGATGCAGGTACAGTTACCGCAGTTGATATGGGCTGCTCGTATAAATTTTCGATGGATAAAGCCGGCGACGGCCTGCTGTACGTGCGCAGCGGAAAAGTTTCGCTGGAATCAGCAAGCGGCAGGGAATCAATTGTTCCCGAAGGAAAGTTCTGCGTAACCAAGCAGAATATCGGGCCCGGAACACCGTTCCGCGAAGATTCATCGCCCCAGCTTAAAAAAGCTTTAATGGAATTCGATTTCGGAAACTGCGGCGGGCAGTGCGTTAAAACAATTTTAAATAACGCAAAAAAAACCGATGCTGTTACACTGGTTAACATGATGCCCAGGGTTGATGAACAGTACCGCGCGCAGGTTTATAACAAGGTTGCAGTTTTTTATCCGCCGCCAAAATCTCTGCCCAAAGACAGTATCCCTAAGTTCAGCAAGGTTGAAGATATTAATGAATGGGTTGACCAGATAATGGAACAGGTTAACCGCCAGATACAGGAAAATATGGCAAAGGTCGAAGAGAATATGAAACAGTTTGACAGCGAAAAATGGCAGAAAGACTGGGAAAAAACCTGGAAGGATAACCATAAAAAGAACTGGAATTTTGATTATGTTATTCCCCCGGGAAATGATACTCTGCAGTTCCTTTTTAAAACAGGCGTTAACGTGTGGACACCCGAAGAACAGCAGGAGTTTGAAGATGAAATGAAGCAGATGCAGGATGAGCTTAATATGAATAACGAGGAATTTAAAAAAGAAATGGAACGCGTTAAGGAAGAGCTTAAAAAAGTAAATGAACAGATAAAAGTTGATATGGAAGAAGTTAAAAAGGAAGTTGAACGCGAAAAAGAAGAAATAAGGAAAGAAAAAGAAAATCAAAAACGCGAATCTGAAAAACACCGCAAACCATCTGATACAGGCGATGATGATGATCAGTAACGTGAAACGTGAAATGTGAAATGTGAAACGTGAATTAATTATTGTAATTATAAGTATAATTTTTACCCGCCTTAATGGCGGGTTTTTTATAACATAAAATATTTTTTTATTATGAAAACAATTCCTTTTCTGCTTGTGATGTTTGCCGTTACATTTAATGCCTGTTCCCAGGAAAAAGATAATAATTTTTATTCCGAAACAATTAAAACAGGCGACGGCTGTGAAGGCTGCGAAGCAGTGTATGATTCACCCATACCATTTGAAAATCTGCCCCATGTTGATACGCTTCCTGATTTCAGCGAAGCGGGACCAAAGCTCGAAATATCAGGTATTATTTATCACAGAGACGGCACAACCCCCGCTAAGGATATTGTTATGTACCTTTACCACACAGACCAGAACGGGTTTTACAGCAATAAATTCAATGATACAGGCTGGGCAAAACGGCACGGATATATCCGCGGGTGGATTAAAACCAACGACAAAGGGGAATATAGATTTTATACTTTAAGACCTGCTCCGTATCCTAACGCAACATTTCCTGCGCATATTCATCCCACAATAAAGGAACCAGGCAAAACACCATACTGGATTGATGACTATGTTTTTGATGACGATAAGTTTGTTGATGATACTTACAGAAGAAGGGCAGAAAACCGCTGCGGTGACGGGATACTAAAGCCTGTAAAAAATGAATCGGGTGTTTTTACAGCAAAGCGTGATTTAATTTTAGGGCTTAACGTTCCCAATTATAAATAAAAAACCATGTTAAAAAACTACAGGGTTTCTTTATTATCTAAATTAATAGTGGCGTCAGGTATTCACCTGACGCGTGACCATTTATTATTTCTTAACACTGCATGTGTTAACGCCTATTATTGAATACAGCGGGCAGAAATTCATCAACGCTGTAAGCAGCGGCACAATACCAATTAAACCGAACCATGATTTAAAATAAAATCCCGCGCCTATAATAACTGCGCCCAGAACTATCCTGATAACTTTATCCGGGCTTCCTACGTTTGCTTTCATTTTATAATCCTCCCTGTTTTTAGATTAATTTTACTTGTACAAAATTAAATCTTAACGGGCTGATTATTGTGTGATATTATCACAAACCGCTTAAGAAATTTTTGATTTTAGCTGTAAGCGGCTGTTTATTATAATTTTGCCCCGGTCAATTTTTATGATATTTTCCTTTTCAAGGTCTTTTAATATACGGCTAACTACCTCGCGTGAAGTGCCAAGCTCTGAAGCAATTTCCTGGTGTGTTATAGCAAATTCATTTCCGGCAGCGCGTTTAAGTATAAGTTCAGCAATGCGTGAATCCATTTTTTTGAACACTATTTCATCAATAATTTCCATCACTTCTCCAAGGCGGGCAGAAAGTATTTCAAAAAAATAAATGCGCCATGCATCATATCCTTTAACAAATTCCCTTAACAGCTCATTTGGCACCAGTACGGTTTCGGCTTCTTCTTCAACAACCGCTATAGCAGGGAACTTATTCCTGCTCAATATGCACGAAGCAGTTAATATACAGCTCTCGCCTTTATGAAAGCGGTACAGTGTTATTTCCCTGCCGGTTTCACCGGCTTTGAATACGCGCACCGTTCCCCTGAGCACAAATGCAAAAAAACTGCAGCTGTCTCCTTCAAGAAAAACCGTTTCACCTGCAGGCAGTAATTTTGTTAATGAATAGTTTCGCAGGTTTTCCTGCTCGCTTTCCGTCAGACCGTTTAAAAACGGATAGGTTTGCTTCAGCAGGTTAAAAGTTTCTTCGTTTATCATTATTTGTATTATTAATATACAAAATTAACCTTCATACAGTTAATAAAAAACCCCGCACCATTTCTGATGCGGGGATATTACGGAGGTATTGAGGAGCTTACCCTTCTGGGTAAACTTATTAATGAAATGTTATTTTACCAGCAGCATTTTCTTTGTCTGCTCAAATCCTTCGGTCTTTATCTTGTAGAAGTAAACACCGCTTGAAAGTCCTGACGCATTGAACTCAACTGTATGTACGCCATTATTCATAAACCCGTTAACCAGTGTGTTAACTTCCCTGCCTGCTGCATCAAATACTGTTATCTGCACATTTCCGCTTGTGGGTAATGCGAACTTGATCACAGTTGATGGATTGAACGGATTTGGATAGTTCTGCTCTAAGCTGAATTCACTTGCAATTTCATTGCCTGAATTCATTCCTGTTAAAGCTCCGCACTGAACTCTTTCAACCGGAGTTGGGTTTGTTACAGATGGATTTATAGTAATATCGATAAGCTGAATAATTGACCTTGCGCAGTCTCCGCTCCAGAAGCCGGCTCTTGGCTGAAACATGGTTGAATCCTGGCATGCTGCTGTAACGTTGCCCGATGCATCAGTTTTAAGGAAAAAAGGATCCAGGCTTGTGCTCGATGAATGGAAAAATCTCCCCGTAACTGCAAATCCGGATGGTGTTGATGCTTCTTTCAGGTCGAACCCAAGGTCAGCGCCTGCTGTGTTGAAATATCTTTTTGTCCATACCGGCGCGCCGCCTGCGGCTGTAATCTTGCTGAGGATAATATCTTCAGTTCCTCCGGTTAATGTTGCCGAACCCGTATAAACAAGCGTCATATCAGCGGGACGGAAAATTATGCTTTCGCTTCTTTCTGTTATACCCGGCATACCGTATGTGTTGCTCCATGCAACTATACCGGTGGCGGAGATCCTGAATGTATATATATCACCCATCGGGTCATATGCTGTGCTTGAACCGGTTATAACAAATCCGCCGTCAGTCATCGGGATAATTCTTCTGCTCTCAGAAGGCATTCCCGGTACAGGTGAATAACCTTTATACCACAAAGGCATACCGGCTGAATTTATTTTCATTACAAATACCTGGTATGGTCCGCCCGGTCCGGTAAAACGGTTTGTGATACCGGTTATTGCATAGCTGTCATCAAGCGGCTGGTGGCAGATTGAATATGCGCGTTCATCCACCCATGGGAACGGCGGCATATAATTATATGACCATATTAATGTACCCGCTGCTGTATACTGCGATGCAAGAATATGTTTTGTAATTGGCGCTCCGGGATTGAAGTTTTCTATATAACCTGCCATTGTAAATACATCAGAAGTATTCTTTACAACCTGGCGGTATTCTGATCTTAACGTATCCATCACCTGGCGTGAAAGCACGTGGAAGCAGTTAGTATCAAGAAAGCTGAATGATGCTTTTTCCCTGCCGTTAGGCGCGCGGTAAAATCCTGCAAGTACGTTCCTTCTCTGGTTGTTTGAAAACTGTATGTGGCTGAAACATGAATCAGCCAGACTGAAACCAAGCAGGCTTGAACAAACCACCGAGCCGGTGTTTGTTAACTTAAGGAACATCCAGTCAAAGCTTCCTGCATTTGGCGTTGAGTTTGATACGCCCGCAACTGACCACCTGCCCGTTAATGTACCGTCAAAATTTCTTTCAATTGAATAGCCGTAATCTGTCCTTGTGCCAACGGGCACATAGTCATAGCTCTTTAAAAAATACTGTGAAGCAGAGGTACCTGTTAATAATACCAGCGTTACTGCAAGCAGAAAAATTTTGAACATGAATTTTGCTGCATCTGTTGTTGTGTTGAAGTGTTTCATTTTAAAGCTCCTTTCGGTTTAGTTTTGTTGTCAAAATGACTGATTGATACAAAACTATTTTTAAACCTTATGGAAACCTTATCGCTTTTATTATCACTTTGGTAAAGGCATTTACAGGTAACTGTTAAAACAAGTATTTATATGCAGAAATTAATTTTTTATCAGCATCCCTTCTTCTCTAAGGAAGGTTATACCGGCTTCTTTAGTGCCACGAATATTTTTGCCTGTATCAGCTCCCCTCATGTATTCAGGAGGGGAAGGAGACGGACTGGAAGTCCGGTTCAGAAGTGGTATCATTTTCTTTTATTGTTAGTTTTGCTTGTTTCATCGGAATCACTGGTAACGGTTAAAAATATCTGAGAATTTTAGCTCTAATAGGAGCGAAATGTTTGTAGATATAATTCTCTTCCCCTTATTAAAGGGGAGGCCGGGAGGGGTTGTCGTTTTAGTAACCGGTTGGTTTTATTTATCTCTGCAGTTTATTCCGGTTGGCTCTGCGTAGGGAGCAATTGTGTGTTGTTCTTCTGTAATAAGGTCAGCTTTCATAGCATCTTCTATCCTTGATGCAAAATTATTTTCTTTCCATAAATTCAGCATTCGGCAAAGCTCTGCATACATGGCGCGCCTTGAGCTTTTTAGTTCTTCAATTGTATTCCTTAACTGTCGGGTTAACAGCTTCTGGTCATTATCAGTAATTGTATTGTTGAACTGCCGCACTTCTTTCATATGCAGGTTAATATCGGGAATCATAACATCAGCATCGTGTATCTCACCCATTAGATCGAGCGATGATTTAATTTCATTAAGACACAGTGAAAAATCCGCGCCAAAACAATACTCGCCAAGCTCCATAGCATAGCGGAGCGGCTTGCCCGCCTTGCGCATTTCATGCAGCTCGTTTTTCCTGAGCGGAAAATTTATCACCGTATCTGCATACACAAAAAAATCACCGAACATCTCAGGTATAACAAGCCTAAGATTTTCCTTAAGCGATAATTTTTTCTTTATATTATAATTTCGTTTCATATTTTTTTCCGGGCTATCTCCTCCCCTTATTAAAGGGGAGGCCGTGAGGGGTTGTCTATTTAGGTACCCCATTATTGGTGTTGTTTATTCCTACAGGATCACCTATAACATACAAACCTCACAAATTCTCATTCACAAAATTCAAAAAATGCTCCTTATACCCCGCTTTGTTTAGCTGGTTTATGTGATTTACCAGCAGTTTCCTTTTTTCCTCGCGCTCTGCTTTTTTACGGATTATCAGCAGATCAAACGCGCGTGTGTCTTTATCTGCAACATCACGCTTCAGCTTTTGAAGCTTATCGATAAAAACATCGTAATCCCTTACTTCGCCAAGCGAGCGAATAAGCATACGCAGCTCATTATATTCCGCTTTGAATTTTTTCTTCGGGAAAACCTGCCGGAACATTTTAAACACAGCCTGCACACGCCGCGATGCAACCCGCATATCATGCAATGCCTCGATATCGCTGCCTTCAAGAGTACCCTGCTCATGCTCTGTCATTTCGCCAAACCTGACCGGCAGTATCACTTTCAGACACTCCGCAAGCGGCTTGTCCGGTTCCAGTCCGTGTATTTTTTTTGCTTTTGCCAACTTAAATTTCTTTCAAAACTTTTTTTTGCAAGGGGAGTAAGCTTAAGCTTTCTCATTTCCTTTTTGGTAAAAACCTCTGCACCGTATGAATCATTGCCATCAGGCTCGCGCTTCAATCCTTTAATCCCCTTAGCCTCCGCTTCATACATAACGCCTACGTGATGATACTCCTCGTTTTTTCCATCGAATGTATATGCTTCAACGCTCAGCAGTTTGTACGTAGCAAGCTTTAAGCCGGTTTCTTCAAGCACTTCGCGCTTAAGGGTCTGAAGGGGAGTCTCTCCAAAATCAATTTTTCCGCCGGGCAGGTCCCACCTGCCCTTAAAAGGACCCTTGCCCTTCTGTATAAGTATATACTTATCCTTATACTTTAATACCGCATATACTCCAAATCTTATTGAACGTTCTTTTTTTGCCAATATTGTACTGAAAATAAATTAAATAATTTTTTCTTCAACTCCCCTCTCCCACGGAGTCCGATGGACTATTTCCTCCCCTTATTAAAGGGGAGGTAAGGAGGGGTTGTCAATTTGCTGCAGGTGGTATCATGCTTTAAAAATATTATGCTGTCACCACCAATATAATATTATTATCAATTTTATCACGCCCTTTCAGGGCTATAATTTTTATATATACATAACCGATGGGCTTTGCCCATCGCTGAAATATTTTGCCCCTTCGGGGCTGCAATAATTTAATGATACTGTTTTAGCTCTGTTAGAAGCGAAATATTTTTAGTACTCATACCTCAGAATACTTCCTTCACCACCCGGTACGTATTTGCATACGCATCCA
>LLZO01000244.1 GCA_001567545.1 Candidatus Tepidiaquacellales bacterium OLB5 | reverse complement strand
CAAAAATAAAGTGTCCCTTTTGCGCCATATGTTATAGGAAGCAATGTTGTCATTTCCAGTTCTTCGTTCGTTGGCTCTCTTAAAGCTTCTTCACCTGCTGTGTACCATAAATGAGTTTGCGGCATATTTATATAACTTATATCTCGTATTCTGGTTAATGTATCCATTGTCTTTATATACCAGCTAAACTGCCCCTTTTTTGTAAAAATGTTCGTGCTGTTATCGTCTAGATGTTCCTGCAGCCATTCTTCATATTCATTTACCGGTTTAGGTTCACCAAGCCTGCCTTCTGCCGGTCTGTAGTTGCTTAATGGAAGTGTTTCAGGTACTTTGGAATCATTGTAATTTGTACCGTCAATAATACCGGTTAATGCATAAGGTTCGGATAGCACCTGTGATTCGCCTACGCTGTCAATCAAATATCTTGCAACATGCTGAGCGCTTACTTTATTATTTGCAACAAATTCATACGGAAGGTGAAGTAAGTATTGCTGTAAATTCACCATGCTCATAAGTGAAAAATTCGGGTTGAGTGAGTAATCCCTTAATTTTCGGCTAACATACGACATACAGGGTATATGGTTGAACTCAAATTCTTCGATGTAAAACTTTAAGGGTGAGCTTGTATGTGTTGCAATCTGTTGTGCTTCCCAATGCAGCCAATTATCGTATCGCACCCAGTTTGGATTTAATGGATCATTGCTTAACAAATCATGTGCCACATCATTATCTACTCTAACATAATCAATCCACATATCGCACGTACCGTACCAGTAAACCCTGATATCCATCTTGTTCGAACCGTCAGTAGTACTTACACCTCTTGAATTGAATGCCCAGCCGCCGTTGTTTGGATTAAAATTAATTGCCTGTTGCTTTGGAAAGAACAATGTAGAATCTCCGCCTGTTACATTAAAATTAAAAACTTCCTTATATTTACCATCATAGTCATTATTCACTTTAAAATTTCTTGCTCTAATCAGCGTACTTTTTATCACATCACCGTCAAGATTAATAACCTCAATTCTGCAAATAGGATCATCATCATGACTATCAATAAAGTTTTCATCCGCTCTTATACTTGGTTTTATATACCAATCATGGATCTTATCACCAGGTACAGGTCCAATGGGACTGTTCATATTGCATTGCTCGCTGTTGGTTATAAGCCTTCTAACCACATACCCCTGTCCGGAAGGAGCATTATTGGGGTCTGTTATGCATCTCCTTACCCACTGATTACTGCCGTATTGTGAATTATCCTGCCAGTCTCCTCCGTTTAAACCTGTTACATCGTTATTGTTAAATGCGTAAAACCAAAGATCTGGATTTACTTGCAATACTTTTTCCTTGGACTCACACTGGTAATCACTCCTTTGCCCGAAAGCAAGACGCTCGGTTTTTGGTCTTTGCATAAGTGTTCTTAATCCGTAATTATGGTTTACTGTAATAATATCCCTGACATCCTGACCATAATCATTGATATGTGCATCCATAAAATCGGTTGTATAGTTCCAGCCCCATATCTGTAACTGGATGTTCTGATCAACTTCTGCATAAACATATTTATGCCACACATTCAGTCCCAAATCATTAATATCGCTGTAAGTCAAGTCCTGACCGCAATCCATTGCGCCTATAAGAAAATTGCTGCTGATATTTGAACCGGCAGGAGGCATCATTTTGTTAATGCCAGCGGTACCGGTTTCCGAAATGTTAAAATTCTGCTGATCTGAAGGGGTTGAACTTCTGAATGCAAATGCAGCAGTTAATAACCCCAGAATTACCGAAATTATTAATTTTTTCTTCATTTTGTTTAAAAAGGTTTAAGTTTGCAAATTAAGTTTATTTGTGAAACTGTCAATTTATATTTTACAAAAAAGAAAAAAAATATTTCTGATATTATTTTTTACATTCACTTCAGCAGAATCATCTTTTTGGAATCTATCAGGTTATTATCTATTATCAGTGAATAAAAATATATCCCTGATGCAAACCCTGCTGCATTCCAGTCAGTTTCATATATTCCTGCAGAATATTTTCCGTTCACAAGTTCAGCTATTTGTTTCCCCTGAATGTCAAATACTGAAAGTTTTATATCTGATAATCTGTTAATCTGAAATCTGATAATCGTATTTGGATTGAACGGGTTCGGATAATTTTGAAATAACTTATATTCGCTCGGAACTTCGCTGCTGATTTGGTTAACTGGTAAATAAAATGTAGTATCGCCGCCATTTGTAGTGTGAATACCTCGAGTAGTTTGAGTATAAGCCCAGCCGTTATACCTATTTGTGAATTCTGTAAAACTAAAATTAGGTATCTGATAACTAGTATCAGGTATTTGAAAATACCATGTATCTCCTCCATTTGTAGTTCGATATAAAAATGCTCTTGCTCCTTGTATTGGATAGAATAAATATCCTCCAACACCCCAAGCGGTATCCTTATTAATATTTGAAAACGTTAATATACCGGAACCTGTAGATATGTAACCACCTGAAGGCAGTGTTTGTATAACCCAATTCAATCCACCATTAATAGTTTTCTTAAATCCTCCAAACCCGCTTTTCCATCCCGTCAGGCTATCAGTAAAAAAAATATCTATTAACCCCTCACTGTTAGATAAAAAATCCCAACTCGCACCGCTATTTGTAGTTCTTCTGAAATTTGAACCGGACGTGCTATAACCTATGAACCCTAACTTTGCATTATACATATATATCCTATCGGGATTACTTAAACTGCTGTACTGCTGTATCCAGTTAACACCACCATTTGATGTGAAATATACCCCACCGGAAGACGAGCTGCTCATCGCAAACCAAATTGAATCTTCATTTAATGCATGGATGTCATCCTGATATGTATCAAACGGAGTATTAACGCTATTCCAGTTTACGCCCCCGTTGGTAGTTTTAAGCATTGAAAAATTAAAATTATCTTCGATAAATCCTCCAACGTAACCGGTATTCTGATTCAGAAAATATAAACATGTAAAAAGACTGGTATCGGAATTATTATAAATTATATTCCAGTTATTTCCGCTGTTTGAAGTTTTAAGAATTTTAGGGTAATCGTTTACTGAAAGTCTGGATGTTATCGCATAACCTGTTAAACTGTCTGTAAATGTCATATCAACTATTGTTCGTCCACCCAAATCAGGCATCCACTGCTGGTACCAGTTGCCTGCCATGCGGTCACTGAAATTAAAACCGATGGCAAAAAATAATATGGCTAGATAAAATATAGCATTGGTTAAATGGTTAAGCAGTTTATTGGTTAACCGGTTAAAAGGCTGTTTTGCTGGTTTAATTTTATTTTCAGGATTCATAACTTTAACTTTAGTCATGGTAAAATTAATGAATTATCATTGAATTTTTCAGTCAATGAAATGCCATGCAATACAATTATAATAAAAAATGCTGTAAGCGGTATTTTTAATGGTTTTTTCAAATTGGTATGAT
>LLZO01000243.1 GCA_001567545.1 Candidatus Tepidiaquacellales bacterium OLB5 | reverse complement strand
AATTTTCAAGATCGCAGATGTAACACCGCAGATGCATTTTAAAACTCCAGGCGGCACTAAGGCTATGAAATATGAATCGGTTTCAGCTGTGCAGTCACAGCCCGTTGTAATTTCAGCTGCAAACATAAGCGCAATCGAAGCAGCGCTGGGAGTAAACATAAAAACATCGGGACCGGTAACAATTCCCGCTGAACAGGAACATGTAATTGTGGAAACAGAGATATGACCCCACCCATCCGGCAATTGCCGGACACCCTCACCCAGGGGAGGGTATAAGTTAAAAATATATAAAAATATGAATACATACGAATTCAAAGGAAATAAATTCAGGCTTAAGGAGCTTACTCTAGGCGTACTGAATGCAGCCTCTCCCCTGCTTGCAGCTTACAGGCAGGAATTTTACCGCCTTACCGAAGATACCGATACTTCACAGCTTGATGAGCTGAAAAATGAAATTGAACTTATCACAGATGCTTTAAATACTGCTGAAAGTGATGCGCTCCCGGAAAAGGAAATTAATAAGCTTGGTACCAGGCTTAATGATTTAAAGAAGAAGCTGAATAAAGCCCCGTACATTAACCAGCAGAAATTCCTGAAAGAAATGGAATCAATTGCACTGCTTAATGTGCTTACCGATACAAAACTGCTTAGTGATGTTTTAAACGGAATACTTGTAAATGAAAACGGAGACGAAATAAAAATCAATGAAAGCCATTTAAATTGTGCGGATTCATTTGAATTTATTAAGCAGGTTATTGCAGATTTTTTTTTGATTATTCAAACCAGCAGGCTTATGCCCAAAGCTTAAGGGATAAGTTTGAATATTTTTCACAGGGAAGCAATAACCTGCCGCCGCAGCTTGATGTACCCGAAGGACTTGAGTTTATGTATATGATATGGAGCCTTGCAAAATTTTACAGCATATCGCCTGTTGATGCGGCAAATCTTAAATGGAGCGATTTTATTTTAATGCATGAATTTGAATCAGTTGAACAGGCTAAGCTAAAATATCTGATCAAACTTAACAGCAGAAATGAAGAATGAATAATTTAAAGATCAATTATGAACAATAATTTTAATCCCGCGGAAATAACTGAAGTGTTAAATAAAATAATTTCCGCTTTATCTGCCGGAAGCAGTACCGGTATTAATATAATTTCAGGTGAGCAGGAAAAGCTGAAGAACACCCGTGAAATATCAACGTATTTTTCATATATGCTTTCCGTTACAAAGGATATGGCTGAAAATATGAGTACAATTGATAAGGGTTTTGCCGGTACTGCAGAGCTGATAATAAAGCTGCTTTCATCGATCACAGGAGGAAGCTCCTCAGGTATAGGCGGGATATTCAGCGGAGTGCTTGGAATTATCGGCGGAATATTCGGCGGTCCCCTTGGCGCTGCAGCAGGCAGCGGATTGGGGGGAATTCTTGGCGGGACTTCCTTTCCCATAATTCCATTTACCAATACAGTTATCAATCAGCCGCCGCAGATACAGAACAATATCACGATTAAAAATCCCGTTACATTTCAAGAAGGCATTTTGAAGT
>LLZO01000242.1 GCA_001567545.1 Candidatus Tepidiaquacellales bacterium OLB5 | reverse complement strand
TTTTATGACTGCTCGCCGGAAACACCCGCCGGCAGGCGAAGCCTGTGTTATGACCGCGAAGCATTGAATAAACGGAAAGAACATAAGCCTAAGAACTCTGCATGTGATTTAGCGCGTGAAATGGGCATTGAGCTGCTCAGCGAAGATGAGTACAGGTACCTGCAGAGCCTTGGAGAGTTTGACCTGAAGACCTCCAGCTGGGTGCTGACTCCAGCAGATGTGCGCAAGCTTGGAGGCGCGATATTCTGTGACCGGAGGTTTGACCGCGTGTTCACGTATCATAACGGTGCGGAAAGCTATTACGCGGGGCGCGGTTTCCGCGGGAAGCTGCTGGTGTAAACCTTGATTACCATGATTACCATGATTACCTTGATTAGCTTGATTAGCTTGATTAGCTTGATTACCCTGATTAGCTTGATTAATGTGATCAGCATTTAAAACAAAAGACAACCCCACCCGTCCTCCCCTTTTTTAAGGGGAGGGGAATGATAATCCCACCCGTCCTCCCCTTTTTTAAGGGGAGGGGTTTATTTCAGCAGATCCAGGTATTTGCGGATGTACTCGTCTTTTTTCTTAAGGCGGTACTGCATGATAAAGCGGGGATGATCCAGCGGGATAATTTCGCCGAAGAATTTCTGTTCGCGGTTAAGCTCTGCAAGGAACTTATAATTTTTCCCAGTGCCAAGGCAATAGCATTTATCACGGCGAAAGCCCAGCTGAAGCTGGGCTTTGATGCTTTTTATGATGAATCCCTTTGCTGATTGTGTAAGCTCCGGGCTATCGTAATAATTATAGTTTTTCTGCCTGCCTTTTGCGTGCAGCGATACAAATCCAAGCGGGCAGATGGAATTAATATAAAACCTGCTGTAAAACTTTTTCACTCCGCCGTATGCCATTATCATATCATAGATAAACACGCTTGAAAGCTCGTGAGAGCTGAAATCATTGATATGAATTCCGCAGAACTCGGCCAGGCGTTTGGTATCGGTAAAGGGGATTCCCGTAACACCGGCGCGTGGCGCCCGGGGTTTATGCCGAGTATCATATACCGCGGCTTGCCGCTGCTGTAATACTTATTGTAGAAAAGTGAAGTAACGCGGGCAATTTCAGGGTTGCCCAAAAACGGATTCATAACCCCGATTCCCGGAGGCAGCGGCGCGGTGAATTTAAGCGATGCATTGAAGTTCAGGATACCTTTGGCGAGTGTACTCATTAATTGTAATATTAGTAAACCACAAAGATAGCTTAAGCAAAGAAAATATTAAAGAACCTTCTTTTGCTTTAAAGTTAACACATCTTTACATTTTAAATGTAATGTTAATACGTAATTTTCAGCTATTTATGAATATTTTGAAGAGGTATGATTAAACTATTGCCAATAGCAACTGTCATATATATGTAAACAGCAGAAATGTAATCAAAAAAATTTAAACAGGTAATTAAAATGAAAAGCACATTTTTGAAACTCTTCGTTGGGCTTTTTGCAGCAGCATCCATATCCACCACATATATCACAGCAGCAGAAATGAATCTGGCAGGTAACGGCGACCCGCTGAAAGCGTGTTCAGGCAGCCAGGACAGGAAACGCGACAGGCTTCAGCAGAAAGACCCGAACTGCGTTCCAAAGAAAGACGGAACCGGAAAGAAGAATAAAAAAGGAACAAAAAATAAAAAGAACCAGAAGAAAATGAACAAAAAGGGCAACGGTAAAGGCAAAGGAAGATAGCATCTGATGTAATATATAAAATGATCTCCCCCATGGATCGTTTAAGCCGGGTAAAACCGGTTTTTTTTATTTAGTTAGAACATTTTCGTTACTAAAAATATTTAAACATTATATTATTGTACTTTTTTGTCTTGATACAAAAAGTACCTGAAGGATTCCCGCTTCGTCACGCTTACAGCGTGATAAACA
>LLZO01000241.1 GCA_001567545.1 Candidatus Tepidiaquacellales bacterium OLB5 | reverse complement strand
TTAAGAACGTAAGTGTGAGCGAAGAGGCAGAAAAGATACGCCAGGCAAAGCAGAAAGGCTATACGGGCGATATCTGCCAGAGCTGCGGCAGCTTAACAATGGTGCGCAACGGTACATGCTTAAAGTGCGTAACGTGCGGCGATACCTCGGGATGCAGTTAAGAGTGCATTGAGTTGTGAGTGTATTGAGTGATCAGTAAAAACAGGGGAGGCGGGAGCTCCCTTTTTGATGATGATTAAATTTGATCATTGTTGGTGTTTCCATCAACAAATACTTTAGAGAAAACAGTGTAATTACTTATTCTTTGTGCCTATGAGTAGAGACTCAATACTTGTGTCTCGTGTTATTTAAAACACATGTAATACGTCTCTACACAGGTTAATTTATGAATTATAAAATCATCCGTTCCAGACGTAAAACTTTGGCGCTGCATGTTAACAGTGATGCTACGCTCACTGTTAAGCTGCCGTACGGCGTTTCACAGGCTTATGCTGAGGAGTTCATCGCCAAAAAGCGCAGGTGGATAGAAAAGAAGCAAGCAGAGTTCATAGCAACCCGAGAGAAGCATAAGCCAAAGCAGTTTGTTAATGGCGAGGAATTTTACTTTGCAGGCAGAAAATATGAGCTGGAAATTATCCCCGGCAGCAAAGCAAAGCTTGCTTTAACGGCTGTAGGGAAATTCAGAATAACCCAAAAATGCCTTGAAGCGCCTAAACATTACGTTGAATGGTTCTGCAAACAGTTCGCAAAGCAGTATCTTGAAGGCAGAACGTCAGAGCTTGCCGAAGCACTGGGTTATAAATACCGGTCAATAAAAATTAACAGCGCTAAAACGCGCTGGGGTTCATGCTCGCGCAGCGGGAATATAAATTACTCCTGGCGGCTGGTTATGATGCCCGCAGAAATGATTGATTACGTAATTGTTCATGAACTAGTTCACCTTGAAATTCACGACCACTCTGGCAGGTTTTACAGCCGGCTTGCATCGTTTATGCCGGATCATAAGCGCAGGGAAAAATGGCTGAAAGAAAATGCGGGGATGGCTTCTGTAATCTGACGAGCAAAGAGTCTTATTCAAAGTTTAAAAAAAATTTAAAGGATATCTCTCCATCTCTTCGGGGAATCTCCATTTAGGAAAACCGCAGTGGCAGTCAACCGGACGGCTGTTCATAGTTTCACATTAGAGAGCTTGTTATATTTTTATTTATTTAAAAACACTATACCTTCGCAATATTTTTTATGGAATTGCAGCAAAACAAAACCATTATATTTGTAATATGAAAAATAACAAAAAACCGGAATTTTGGGAAACTGCATTTGTGGATAGAGGTGAAATGTGGGGATTGGAGCCATGTAATTCCGCACGGTTAGCAAAGGATTTTTTTCTTCAACATAATGTGAAAACTGTGCTGATACCAGGCTCAGGGTATGGACGAAACGCGCAGCATTTCATAGAAAGCGGAATGAGCGTTACTGGTATAGAAATATCACAGACGGCAATAGATATGTACTTAAAACATTACAACGGGGAAATGAAGATCTACCAGGGCTCTGTTTGTGATATGCCGTTTGATGATAAAATATATGATGCAATTTTCTGTCATGCTTTGATACATCTGCTTGATGAACATGAAAGGGAAAAGCTCATCAATAACTGTTATGAACAGCTGCGTGAAAACGGCTGCATGGTGTTCAGTGCAATATCAAAGCAGGCTGAAACTTATGGTACGGGCAAGTTCATCAGCAAGAACCGCTATGAAATAATAGACGGTGTGAAAATGTATTTTTATGACAGAGAATCAGTCACCGCGGATTTTACGAAAGCGGGTCTTATTGAAATATTGGATATCAGCGAAGGATCACCATTTTTTTGATCAAATGTATCAAGAAATCCGGTAAAACCTAATTACCCCCGGCGGGGTTGAAAGATTTTAGAAAACATTATATATCCTGTAGAATGAAGAGATGTCTGCTTTTTAACTGCGCAGCAGAAGGAGGAAAGTTCATATTTAATATGTCATTGTGAAAAAAATACAGCGCAGATAGAAGTGTTTATGCTACTAAAAATGAATATTATGCTTTTTCTTTGAACCTTAGCACCTATTTGATGATTTTTTGTTTTTGGCACAAGATCCCCTTGCCATAAAGGGCAATCCCATTAGATAAGGGAAGATTTTTTTCTGATTCAGTGTCAATTTTTCGGTGGAATGAACCTTCAATAGCCTTTATTTTTGTATCAATAAAATTAATATTTAAGTATGGAAATGAAATATTTTCAGTTACCGCCTGCTGCTGAAATGAAAAAAGCAGTTTACAGCAAAGATAAAAGCTATGACGGCATTTTTTTTGTTGCCGTAAAGAGCACTAATATTTTCTGCCGTCCGGCCTGCCCTG
>LLZO01000240.1 GCA_001567545.1 Candidatus Tepidiaquacellales bacterium OLB5 | reverse complement strand
TTGAATTGAAAAATACAGTTTATCTTTCTGTACCTCAATTCAGGCCGGGTTCAATATACATCCTCGGAATCTCCTGGAGGTATTGCTATTAAAGTAACAGAGAACCAATGACTTGGTACATAGGAGTCTGTAAAATTACGTAGTTGGTCTCGTTGAGTAAATGACTGTACAGTAATCCCCAGATACATATGCGGTGGCACAAAAGATTCGAAAGTTCCTTTTGTGTACTGTGTAAACACGGGATCAACGATTATCAGTAGCGGTTCTAACGATACATTATGATAACGTAGCAGAAGTAGCTTCGAAGTAGTATCTTGGGCATCGGTGGATGGGTATTGAGCCGATACCTTAAGCTGTTTCATGGTAATAGCAGATTGTGATATTAGCATTCCGTTTACATTTATTATGCGATTAGGTTGTGACCTGTACATGGTTTGTAACTCGTCTTCGGGTTTACCACACGATACTGCCAACAATATACAGGCATTTGCTAGCAGATAACTGGTAATTGCATGCTTAAGTAACTTGTCCATTCTCGAAACAATATGTGTACTCATAAGAATATTGAAGAGAACTGTATTGGACTTGAGTTTATCATCTATCCCCCTTTGTGACACCTGATTCCGCTTTATCTGTGGCGGCATCTGTACCGTTCTTATTTCCAGGGTTAGAATGCCAGAAATCCGTTACTATGCCCATTTTCCATAGTATGTAACGGCGAACATGGCCATATAGCTCATGAGCTGCTATCTTGCCTCTTGATGACATCCAGGGACTATTTATGGAAATGTACACCTCGATAACACCCCGAGTTGATACGGGTAGTTTTTCCCCAGCCTTAGATTCTGCGGATTCTTCTTTTTGTGGTAGTAGTGTAACGCCGGGATTCAAATAAACTTGATCCTGATCATAAGACAACCCCATATCATTACTATAGAAAGTCATGTCAAATGTTTTATTATCCAGTTTCCATGAGAAACTCTGAGCTACAGTCACCTGAATCTCGTTGGGATTTTCTGCTAGCCTGCTAAGAATTGATATGTTGTCATTTAAAGGTCGGCCCTTTGCTGCTGCTTTCACACTAGATACATCCAGAACACCACCAGAAAACACTATACTCGACCGAAATCTTTCAGGTACAGATTCACGAATTGCCTGTTCGGCTGCTTCGTTCATCGCTTGCACCCACTTGCCTC
>LLZO01000239.1 GCA_001567545.1 Candidatus Tepidiaquacellales bacterium OLB5 | reverse complement strand
ATAACGCTGAACGTAAACAGTTTGAACTGGACATTGACGGCTATACTGCAAGAATTGAATATATTATTATGGCAAAGAAAATATTCCTTACTCACACAGAAGTACCTGCAGAGCTTGAAGGCAAAGGAATAGGTTCAATAATTGTTAAACTTACCCTGGAGGAGATTGAAAAACGAGGATTAAAGCTGATTCCGCTTTGCCCGTTTACGGCAAAATACATTACTAAACACCCGGAATGGAAGCGAATTTTAGATGAAGATGTTAATTTGCATTAAATCGCGATTTTATTTCAATTAGTTTATTATATATACTACAAAAAATGCTGTATAACTCTGTAAATTTAACATTTTCTATGAAAAGTGCATAAATTTATACAGAAAAAATTTATTCAAAAAATGCTATATTGCCGGTGACTTACCGATAAAATGTGTCAATTTTTAATAGAAACTATAAACAAGGTTAATTATCATGAAAGAAATTATTCAGCATTTCTTTAAGTATTTCTCACAATCCCCTTTTGAATTATATAATGAAGCAGGTATGCGGCATGAATTAGGGATTTTCCTTAAAAAATACTACCCTGAGCTAAATGTTAAGATCGATTATCCGGTTTCAAGGATTTTTAATCCGATACCAAAGCTTGCCAACAAGGAAGCTGATATTTATATAATCGAAAGCGGTGTACAGAAACACGTAATTGAGTTCAAAATGCCCAAGGATGAAAATGCAAGCCATGTAGATCTTTACAGGGTCATTCAGGATCTGAAATTCCTTGAACAGCTTAAAGAACAGGGTTTCGAAACATGCACAGAAGTATTTTTAACTAAACGCAAAAATATCTGGGAATCAATTAACGGCGGGATTTATAAATTATTTGCCGGTGATAGTGTTAATCTAAGGTCAGTTAAAAAAGAAGAAATACAGCCGTTTTTGATACACGGCGGTCCAATAGATTTAAAAGGTACCTATAAAGCTAAATGGGAAGTTACACATGATTCCAAAGGCGATGAATACAGGTACTTTATCATCAATGTAAAATAAAGTCTGATTTTTTATTTAACCCGGTTTTATTCAGCATTCAGAATGCTTGTATAACCGGGTTTTTTTATTTTCAAAATAATTATTAACTTGCATCCTTATGCTAATATCAATTACATACATCAAATTAAAAAAATTACGGTATTATTTCAGGCTAAGCCTGTGGGGCTTAAAAATAACAAGACAAGCTTCCGCTTCTCCCGGATTAATTAAACAGAAAAATACCGGTTTCGGCTATCATCACTACACACTTTCTGTCTGGCAAAGCGCCGAGGAAATGAAAAGTTTTTCCGTTTCCGGAATACATGCGGATGCAATCAGGCATTCTGCAGAAATTGGCAGTGAATTCAGGTTTTACACTTATAAATCAGATTCTGTGCCCGGCTGGAAAGAAGCAAAAGAATTGATCAAAACAAAAGGCAGGCTATATAAACCGGGATTAAACGATTGAGATGAAAAAGATAATTCTTGAAACCGAAAGGCTTATATTAAGTGAATTTGATTCAGATGACAGCGGGATGATCTTTGATCTGCTGAACTCTCCCGGCTGGCTTAAATATATTGGCACCAGAAATATTAATTCACTTTCAGATGCTGAAGAATATATAAACAGCAGGCTTAAAAAAGGTTATGAAGAATCAGGTTACGGGTTTTACCTTGTAACAGTAAAAGCAACGGGTGAAAAAGCAGGTATGTGCGGCCTTGTAAAAAGAGCAGGACTGGATAATACCGACCTGGGATTTGCACTGCTTCCGGAATTTGAAAATAAAGGCTATGCATTTGAATCTGCATCAGCAGTAATAAAATATGCCGTTGAGATTTTACATATGAAGCAGCTTGACGCAATTACAGTTCCCTATAATTTACCATCTATAAAATTACTGGAAAAGCTTGGTCTGCAGCTAGTTAAAAAAATAAATATTCCGGGAGATACAGAAGAGCTGCTCCTGTATTCAATAAAACTGAATTAACAAATGAATAAAATTAATACTAACGAAAAGTTAAAACTAATTAACAAATACTGGGACCCTAAAATTGCAGGCGGGCTGAACGGCCAGCAAGTTAAGCTTGTAAAATTTAAGGGCGAATTTGTCTGGCATAAGCATGAAAATGAAGATGAAATGTTTTATGTTATAAAAGGAAAATTTACAATGAAACTAAGGACTGGTGATATTGAAATAAGCGAAAACGAGTTTATTATTATTCCCAAAGGAACAGAGCATTGCCCTTATGCTGAAGAAGAAGTTTCTGTGATGCTGTTCGAGCCGGCCGGGACTCTGAATACAGGAAATACCGAAAATGAATTTACGGTCAAACAACCTGAAGAAATTTAATCATTCCATTTTACCGGGGTAATGGTTTTATTCTCCCAGTCTCTTCTTAAAATTCCGTAACCGGCACAGTCATACCTGTTGCCTTCCTTATCTGGCCAGGCCTGCCGGTAATGCGCTTCCTTTACAAAACCGCAATGCTCCAGAACTCGCCTCATTGCTATATTATCAATTCTTGTAGTTGCTTCAAAGCGCAGCTTATTGGGATAATTTGTAAACACAAAATCAGTCAGCCAGCTTACAGCTTTTTTGCCGGTACCGTCTCCGCGGAATTCTTCTTTTATCTTAATATCAAATAAAGGTGTTTCATCGTCATCGGTGCTTTCACCAAGATCGAATAGCCTGATAACTCCGATAAGCAAATTATCAACGGATTTTTTTATTAGGAATGTTCTCTGGCCGCTTCCGGTAAAATAACCGCTCTCAAACTGTTTTAACAGCTTTTCTTTTGGAATTTGAGGGGTACTGTGAAACTGCCAGCAGCCGGATGAAAGAAATTCAACCAGGATTTCTTTCTCCTGTATTTCAAACTCAGTAATATTAATACCGGTAATGGTCATTTAGCTGCAGCTGCAGACATTTCCTTTTTAATCTTTTTTATCAGCCCGGGTCCTTCATAAATCAGGCCGGTATACAACTGAACAAGTGATGCCCCAAGGTCCAGTTTTTCCCTTACATCATCATATGAAGAAATACCTCCGCAGGCAATTACGGCCAGTTTTCCTTCAGCTTTTTTCATAATATATTTTATCACTGAATTCGAGATAGGCTCAAGCGGCTTGCCGCTTAATCCCCCGCTTTCATACTCACCTTCCGGCAGGGTATCCCTGGAAATGGTAGTATTTGTAGCTATAATACCGGTAATATTATTATCTATTGATACCTGTATAATATCATCAAGCTCTGCTTCGGTAAGATCCGGCGCAATCTTAAGATAAATATCTTTTGCTGTATCAGAAAAAGTAGTATCCAGCTCTTTATTTAGCTGCTGCAGTGACTTAAGGATTTCATTTAGATATTTTTTCTGCTGAAGCTGCCTTAAGCCTTCGGTATTTGGCGAGCTTACATTTATTGTAAAATAATCTGCAGATTCAAAACATTTTTCGAATGAAAATTTATAATCCTGGTATGCATCATCAAGCTCAGTATGTTTATTCTTTCCGATATTTACCCCTACGATAAAATCCCTGCTGATTTTTTCTTTGGATGCTTCGAGGTTCTTTTCAAATTCATCAGCGCCGCCGTTATTAAATCCAAGCCTGTTTATCAATGCACCATATTCCGGCAGACGGAACATTCTGGGCTTCGGATTTCCTTCCTGCGGCAGAGGGGTCACTGTTCCAGCCTCGGCAAAGCCGAATCCCATAGCATCCCAGCCTGCTAAGGCAGTTGCATTTTTATCCATACCTGCTGCAAGGCCAATTGGATTCCTGAAAGTTAGCCTGCCGACCTTTCGTTCAAGCTTTTTATCTTCAAACTGCATCAATAACTTAAGAATAGCGGGGAAAATACTTCCGGAAAGCCTGTTTATAGTGAAATTATGGATTTTTTCAGGGTCATAATCAAAAAGCAGCGGTTTTATAATCTTTTTATACATTGGTTTACAAAGATAGCTGAAATATAATATTTGTGCTATGTAACATTACCTATAGAAAATTATTGAATTGAAGTCTCTTTAAATTAAAAGTAAATTTGCTGCCTATGAAAACTGTTTATCTTGATAATGCTGCAACAACACCGGTAGATCCCAGGGTTAAGGAAGCAATGCTCCCCTGGCTGACTGATAATTTCGGCAATCCGTCTTCGGTCCATAAAACCGGCAGAGCAGCAAAAGTTATGCTGGAAGATACCCGTGACCTTTTTGCGGAATTTGCGGGGGCAAAACCTTCTGAGATATATTTTACCTCCGGGGGAACAGAAGCCAATAACTTTGCTATTAAAGGGTGTGCGTTTAATTTCCTGGGGAAAAAGAACCATATCATAACAACATCTATAGAACACTCTGCGGTGCTGGATACAGTTGAGTATCTTAAAACGCGGTTCGGATTTAAAATTACTATTTTAAAAACCAATAAATCCGGCGAAATTAATTATGACGAGCTGAATAATGCAATTAGTGAAGAAACTTTTTTGGTTTCTGTAATGCACTCAAACAACGAGCTTGGAATAATTAATGATGTGAGGAATGCAGTTGTTGAAACAGGCGGAAAAAATATTGCAGTGCACAGTGATATGGTACAAAGCCTGGGAAAAGTGAAAATAAATTTACACGATACCGGTGTTAATTTTGCTTCATTTTCATCGCATAAAATATACGGACCCAAAGGTGCAGGGGCTCTTTACATAAAAAAAGATTCTCCGGTTGATAAGTACATTCACGGCGGAAAGCAGGAGCGCGACAGGCGCGGAGGCACTGAAAATACTGCTTCAATTGCAGGATTTAAAAAAGCAATTGAAATTCTTTCGGCTGAAATGGAATCTGATATAAAAAAATACAGCGAAATGAAAGAAAAGCTTGTATCAGAGCTAAAAAACGGGTTCGGCAATAAAATTATTTTCAACTCGTATACTGATGAACGGTCACTGCCTAATATAATGAATATTTCATTTGACCGGAATTCGGTAAAAATTGATACTGATACTCTGCTCATAAAGCTGGATATGAATAACATTGCAGTTTCATCAGGCTCTGCCTGCACATCAGGCTCAGTTAAGCCATCGCATGTACTTAAGGCAATTGGATATGATGACAATACCGCAGGATCATCCTTAAGGATATCTTTCGGGAGATTTAATGAAGAAAATGATATATATGAATTTGTAAAGGTTTTAAAAGAGATTATCAGTTAGATTCCTTAAGCTTTAACGATTCATCTGCATCTGAATCACTGCCTTTTGTTTTCTTTCCGGAAAAAATTTTACGTACCTGGTTTTTTGTGCTTCTGAAAATGCCTGTGCTGATATAAAACAGGCAGAATGCAAACAAACCTTCACCTTTGGTAACAGCTACCAGAATTACTGAAAGAATGACTATAATTGTTTTGACCGGGTGTTCTTTAACTTCCCGTTTGTTAATCTTCGGGGTAGTATCATACTTGAATTTGCTGACCATCAGCAGCGGCAGCACAATTGCGATACAGTAAATAAAAATTTCGCTTGTATGAGCATTGAAATTTTTATTGTAATAATAAAGTATAAATGAGGAAACAGTAACGGCGGGAATGGGAACAGGTACTCCGCTGAAATAATTTTTATCGAAGCCCACCAGCTGCGCATTAAAACGCGCAAGGCGCAGGGCGCCGAATATCATAATTAATGCCGAAAGTGCTATTCCAAAGCCATCCAGTGTATAAAAATATACTTTGTACAGGATAAATGAAGGTGCTACACCAAATGAAACCAGGTCTGCAAGGGAATCCAGCTCAACACCGAATTTTGAAGAAGTACCGGTAAACCTGGCAACAACACCGTCAAACATATCAAATAAACCGGCATACAGAATAAATAATGCAGCCTGCTCAAAATTCAATGCATCTGCATTGATAATTGACATAAACCCGCAAAACAGGTTTAGCACAGTAAAAAGGCTGGGTATAAATCCCATACGGTTCTTCAATTATACAGGAACCTCCGCTAGTACAGTGATACCGCCGGTAACTTTCTGGTTTACACTTACTTTTATGTTAGCGTTTAAAGGCATAATTACATCCGTTCTTGAACCGAACTTTATCATTCCGAATTTTTCACCGATTTTAACTTTACTGCCAACTCTTAATTCGCATACTATTCTTCTTGCAACAAAGCCCGTTATCTGTTTAAACAACACTTTGAATTTTTCACCTTCTATGCCAATAACTGTACGTTCATTTTTATCCGCAGAAGCATGGTCGTATGCGGCAATAAATTCACCTTTTATATATTGATAGAATTTTACTGTTCCGCTTACCGGCACCCTGTTAACATGAACATTTAAAGGTGAAAGAAAAATCCCTATCACCTTTGCAGGCCCTTTAATAAATTCATTCTCTTCAATTTCTTCTATCATCATTACCCTGCCATCTGCAGGAGAAAGTATATCACCGGGTTTCAGGTCTTTGGGTATTTCTCTTTTGGGATCCCTGAAGAAATAAAGTGTAAAGCTGATAAATACAACAGAAAGGAAAAGAAGTACCAGCTTGATTATTTCATTAGGAATTAACAGCGCAGCAATATCAATTGCAAGAGTTATCAATAATGCTTTAAGTACCGTACTTCTTCCGTAAATTGTGAGTCTCAATTTATATGCCGGTAAATTTTAATTGCTGGTAAATTATTTTCCTAAAATCCGTTTTCTTACTTCTGCATAAGCTTCATTAACGCCTCCAAGATCGAACCTGAACCGGTCTTTATCAAGCTTCCTGTTTGTCTTTTTATCCCACAGCCTGCAGGTATCAGGAGTAATTTCATCACCCAGCATAATTTTGCCGGAGCTGTCCTTCCCGAACTCCAGCTTAAAATCAACCAGCTTTAACCCGCGTTTCAGGAAAAACGGCTTGATCAGAGAATTGATTTTTTCTGCCATTTGCCTGAGGGTATTCAGGTCTTTTTCAGTAGCAATCTTCATTGCCAGTGCATGCGAGTCACTTATCATAGGGTCGCCAAGCGCATCATCTTTATAATAAAATTCCACAATCGGTCTTGCAAGCCGGTGTCCTTCCTTAAAATTTGTTTTCTTCAGCAGGCTGCCTGCGGCAATATTCCTTACAACTACTTCAATCGGAACTATCTTAAGCCGTTTAATGATCATTTCATTGGGAGATATCTGTTCCACAAAATGATTTTTTACGCCTTTTTTTCCGAGGTATGTAAAAATGTAAGTTGTAAGCTCACAGTTAATAATTCCTTTGTTTAAAATTGAACCTCTTTTTTGAGCATTAAATGCTGTGGCATCATCCTTAAATTCCTGCAACAACAGGTTTGGATGCCCTTGTAAAGTATAAAGCTTTTTTGCTTTACCTTCGTAAATTTGTTTTATTTTTTTATATTTTTCTGACATTTTACAGGTTTAAAATCAAAATTACTGATATCTGTTTCAAATAACAATCCAAACAAAATGTAAAACATTAAAATTAAATAATTTGCACCATAAGCAGTTTAAATATCCTGTTTATTAAAATCTATTTGGGATAAATTTGTTCTAATAAAGTTATGTTTCAAAGTGATGTTTTACAGTAAAGTTTTACAGTTATGAATGACAGGGCTTTTGAAATATTTAAAAATCTTCCTGTACTTGAAACCGAAAGGCTCCGCCTCAGAAAGCTTTCTATGCGTGATGCCGGTGATGTGTTTGAGTATGCCTCTGTACCGGAAGTTGCAGAACATGTTACATGGAATTATCACCGGAACGTGTCTGATTCATTGCATTATCTCAGGTTTATTACACAGCAGTACCAGGATGGTATCCCAAGTCCGTGGGGAATAGTTCATAAAGATCTCGGTAAACTTATCGGTACAATCGGATTCCATGTATGGTCTCTTGCCAACAGGTATGCAGAAGTAGGCTATGCGCTTTCTAACCAGTTCTGGAACAAGGGTTATACCACAGAGGCTTTTAATGAAGTTATAAGGTATGGTTTTGAGCGTATGCACCTGGAAAGGATTGAAGCTACCTGCAAACCTGCTAATACTGCATCTGAACGTGTAATGATAAAATGCGGTATGCAATACGAAGGTTTAATGAAGAAAAAACTGTTTGCCAAAGATGCTTTTCACGATCTGAAGCTGTACAGTATAATTAAAGAAGACTGGGAACAAACTACTCTTAAATAATTTTAAACAGAAATAATAATATTTAGCAGGAAATCTATTGCCCAAAGGGAAAAAAATAAATTTACTCGAAATTCTTACCAAAAGAGACGGAAATTATATTGGTATCGGCACAAACCACGAAAATAAAGAATTCAAAGCATCACTCGAGGTAAGATCTGTTGTAAACAACAAAGGAGTATCACTCAGGTATTCAGCTGTTGGAACTGAAGGAACTGAATTCAATGACCATACTGTATTATATAATAAGGATAGTGTTCTTTATACCGAAGAATATACGATAATCTGCAATGATAACGAAAATAAACTGACATTATGGACACTCACAAACAGTATCGGTACTATGGCTAAATTTGACCTCAGGAGGTTCCGCCAGGTTTCGCCTAAACATTGCCTGTTTATTTTCGGGTTCGGAGATCCCAATGACAATACCATTTTCAGGGAAGAAATTACAATTGAGCTTTGGGATGACGGTGATTTAAGTTATAATTATTCATGGGGTGAAGCAGGGGGGCTTTTCCTTGCCCGCTCTAATGTTAGAATGAAAAAAATAAATTAATATTTGAAGATATTACTTTACATACTTATTCCTGTTTTAATACTGCAGGATTTATATGCACAGAATGACGGTATAAACAAGCTTTCTTCTTCATTCAAAATTGTTAGGCTTAAATATTCAGGCGGGGGTGACTGGTACAACGACCCTTCCGCAGAAGTTAACATGATGGATTACCTTAAAAAAAATACTGTAATTGATGTTGACGAATCAAAATTTTACAGTGTGGATTTAAGCAGTGATGATATTTTTAATTACCCTTTCATTTTAATTACGGGACACGGTAATATTACATTTTCAGATTCAGAGGTTAAGCGGTTAAGGCAGTATCTGGAGCGAGGCGGCTTTTTATATGCAGATGATGATTACGGAATGGATAAATC
>LLZO01000238.1 GCA_001567545.1 Candidatus Tepidiaquacellales bacterium OLB5 | reverse complement strand
TTATATTTTTAAGATCACCCTCTCGGTCTCCCCCTTGCAGAGGGAGATGGTTTTGAGGAATATCAAACTTTATTTTTGTTACCGGATTGAAGGGGTTAGGATAGTTTTGGTGAAGGAAAAATGAAAATGGGAAATTAGCTGAAATAATTTGAATTCCGATTGGTTCACCACCATTTGTTGTTTTGTAAATGGTACCATGCTCACCAGAAATATAACCTATGATACTATCTGGAAAACAGACAGAAAAATATATCTTAAAAGGTAATTGTGCAGAAAACCAATTATTACCTCCATTATTAGTATAAATTGCTCCTTTATTACCACAAATATATATTTTGTTATTATTTAATATAGCAATTGAATGCAAATCTTGTAAATTTGGACTACTGAAATTAATTAGATTCCAATTAATTCCACCATTTACAGTTTTAATAATTGAACTATTTGTGCCAATAACATAGCCTGTATTTGCGTTGACAAAAGAAATGTCTAACCAACCACATCCTGGAAGTGTATTAATTCGTGTCCAGTTTTGACCACTATTAATTGTCATCCATAATACTTTGTTAATAAAATAAGGGGGAAATTGATGACAACCAATTATAAATCCAGTTTGAGCATTATTAAATTGAATTCCTTCGGTTGAAATATATGTGTTACTTGGATTCTCAACTCTTGATGTATCCCAAGTATTACCACCATTTGTTGTTTTCACAATTAGTGAATTTAAAGTAATATATCCAATATCTGTGTTTATAAAATAAATGCTCCATGGTATACCTGCAAAAGGAACATTAATTAAATTCCAGTTTAAACCAGAATTTGTACTTTTAAATAAATAATTATAATTAGAAAAAGTATAGCAAATTAAATAACCTGTATTCGAATTTACAAATATTATTTTAGTAATTGATCTATTAGGTGGGGTATCTACAACAAGCCAATTTAACCCGCCATTGGTAGTTCTATATACACTACCACTATCAGTTCCAATAAATCCTGTTTCACTACTGTTAAAAAATGAAGTATTAATGAAAGCGCTAGTAGGTGATTGTATTTGAAACCATCCACTTTGAGACAATATATTTCCGCTTGATAAAATCAGGAGAGAAGTGAAAAAGATAAGTTTTTTCATGGCTAAAGAGTTTAATTACTGTAAAAATAATATATTATTTAAGGGTTTACAAGGCTGTTATA
>LLZO01000237.1 GCA_001567545.1 Candidatus Tepidiaquacellales bacterium OLB5 | reverse complement strand
ATTTTTGTAACCGGGTTAAAAGGATTGGGATAATTTTGATATAAATTAAACTTTTTAGGAATTTCGGTTGAAATAATATTTACACTATTTGGTAACTCACCGTTCTTATTTGTTTTTAATATGTAAGCATCTTCAACTATGAAATCTGTTCTGCCGACTACTACATAACCGCTGTCCAAAGTTGGCTTTATATCCCAAGGTGTATGGTTATGATTTTCAAAACCTAAGTTTTTGTTTAGAAGCTCTGTTCCATTAGTATCAATTTTACGTATTTTTACTGTTGTAAAATTACCTGAATCATGATATGCCGTATAAACTATTTTCCCATCAAATGTGTTTGTCATGCTTCTTATTCCGTTTTGCAATAATGTATCATAATCTTGCCTCCATATAAAATTACCTGAACTATTAAATTTTAATACACTCCAACGACAAGATATAAAATATGAACCGGATTCAATTTTAATAATTGAATTAGGAGATAAATAATTATAAGCACTTAAAGTACTTGTCCATATCCTAATTCCATTAAAATCAATTTTTGATAGAAATAAATAATAAGGCTGACCATTTTGAAATTTATGTGAGCCGGTAATAACTAAACTATTATCGTTAGAAAGAACAAAATCCTTAAAATCTCCGGTGTAAATTCCTTTTGTGTAAATACTATCCCACAATAATTCACCTGAGTTATTATATTTTAATAAATATGGATAGAATAAACCAAAACCTCCAATAAATATGGAGCCACACATAAAATAATTACTGTCACTATCTTGTATGACTTTAAGCAATCTTGCACGATCATCAAAAAAAGCGCCTATGTTTAATATATTGCCGTTAATATCAATTTTTACAAAGCTCCCAAGTCTCCCGCTTATCACATAATTATTATCATTAGTTTTAATAATGCACATTGCTTCTTCTCTGTCTATTCTTTTTGACCATAAAGTATCGCCGAATTTATTAAATCTTACAAAATACATTCTATTTTCATCATACTGGTGCCTGCCGGCAGCAATGTAACCTTCATCAGGTGTCTGTACTACCGAAGTAAAATATGATATTCCCGGATTAATTAATACTTTTTGCCAAGTTATACTCTGCCCAAAAATATTTATACCGCAAAAAATTAATGCTGTGCATAGCATTAATGCTTTAAATTTAATAATTTTTACTGTTTTATTTAAAATTTTCATATTTTCAAATAAATTAATTTTTATTTATCAGCAGGTTCTCAACAAATTATCTTAAAATAATACACATTTTAGCAAATAACAATCACGACCTTGATTAACATCATGATTACCATGATTTACTTGGTTAGCTTGATTATTTACTCATCAGATGAACTGCTTAAGCAGTCAGGCTTGGAGTCATCCGATGAATAGGTAAATATATAAATTAAAACTAAAAATTAATTGAAGTTAAAAAAAATCAAGGCAAATTGTGGCTATTGTTTTCCGGGTTTAAATATAAAATCTAAAGTATGACAATATTTACATAACAAATATAATACATATTTTCTGCAAAACTATGACCTGTATCATATAATTTTTTACCGTGAATCAATTAATTGTTTTATAAGCTGTAATAGAAAAAAGAGGTTATGAAAATTTTGATGTTTAAAAATAATTTAATTTTCCGCTGAACTGATTTTTAATTACTTTTTGTATAAATTGCGTAATATTTTAAGTTTAATTTCAATATTTCAACGCAAATCGTTAACCGTTTTGTAGTTTAACGTCTAATATATGCCAAAATTACAACTTCATACCAAAATAATTATCGGGCTAATTCTCGGTGCCGTTTTCGGGGCAATTTTTTCTATCAATCCAAACAAAGTTGAGCTTAATTTTAAAGATAGCTCTGATATTGTTGAAAACTGGCAGGAATTCAGTTACCTCAAAAAAGACTCCGTATTAAAAACCTTTTACCAAGGAGACCAGCTTGTAATTCTGAAGTATTACAAAAATCTGAAGGATAAAAAAGATGTTAAGATAAAAGTAAAACTATCCGATGGCTCAGAAAAAGTTTTTGAAAATGTAATTACTGTTGAAAAGAAAAAAAGTATTGGTGTATGGTTTAAATTCATTGGTGATATATTTGTCCGCCTGCTTAATATGATAGCTGTTCCCCTTGTGCTGGCTTCGCTGATTGTCGGGGCAGCATCACTGACTGATCTTAAACATGTAGCTAAAATTGGCGGCAAAACCTTAGGATTTTATGCTTTAACCGCAGTAGTTGCAATAACTATCGGCTTAGTATGCGTCAATATTATTCAGCCGGGGCATATAATGGATCCGGCAGCTAAGGAGCGATTGCTTGATACTTACCAGGATGATGCAAAAGCCAAAATTGACCAGAATGTTTCAATGAATATTATTGAATTTCTTGTTAATATTGTTCCAAAAAATCCGTTTAAAGCAATTGCCGAGGGTGATTTTCTGCAGATAGTTTTCTTTGCTATACTGACCGGTATATTTTTAATGCAGATACCTAAGGAAAGATCTGCCCCGGTAATCGGATTCTTTGGCGGAGTAAGCGAGGCAATGATTGTGCTGGTTGAAAAAATTATGATAATTGCTCCATATGCAGTGTTTACTTTAATAGCGGCAACTGTAGCAGAATTTGGATTTTCAATTCTGCAAACCCTCTTCTGGTATTCATTAACTGTGGTGCTGGGTCTGTTTATTCTGACTTTTATTGAATATCCTGTGCTCCTGAAAATATTCACAAAAATTAAGCTTAAGGATTTCTTCCGCGCTCAAAGACAAGTGCTTGCAGTTGCATTTTCAACAAGCTCATCCGCAGCTACGCTGCCGGTGACTATGGATGTTTGTGAAAAACGTCTTGGTGTACCAAACAAAATAGCAAGTTTTGTGCTTCCTTTAGGAACTACTGTAAATATGGATGGTACTGCGCTGTACCAGGCTGTAGCAGCGGTATTTATAGCCCAGGTTTTCGGATTTGAGCTCACTCTTGCGCAGCAGCTTACTATTGTTCTTACTGCATCACTTGCTGCAATCGGCACAGCACCGGTTCCGGGCGTTGGACTTTTAATGCTAATCGTGGTTTTAAGATCAATTGGCGTACCTGAAGAAGGTATTGCGCTTATTATCGGGGTTGACCGATTCCTTGATATGTGCCGCACCGTACCCAACGTACTGGCTGATTCCCTGGCCTGCGTTGTAATAGCCTCCAGCGAGGGCGAGCTTGGAGAAATAAAACCTGATGCAGAATATGAGGGAACGATGTAGTATTAAGGCAAAAGCATTAAAGGCAAAAGTAAAAAGTGAAAAGGCAAAAATTGAATCAAATACTTAAAAGCAAAAGTGAAAAGGCAAAAGGCAAAAATTAAGCATGCAGTAAATAAATATTAAATGAAATATTTAAAATGTTAAAATTAAATCATAAAAATCTGGCTGTTTGGGAAAAAAGCTTAAAACTTATCAAAGAAGTCTACCGGTTAACCGCTAAATTACCTAAAGAAGAACAATATGTTCTTACATCGCAACTAAGGAGAGCATCAATTTCTGTAGCATCCAATATTGCTGAAGGTTCTGCTAGAAAATCTGTATCAGAGAGAAAAAGATTTTACCAGATATCGCGTTCATCATCAGTTGAAATTGATACACAAATTGAAATCTGTAAATTGCTTGAATATTTTATTGATAATGATCTAAACGATATTGATATTGAGTTGAATAATGTCTTTGCTTTATTAACTGCAATGATAAATAATACAAAGTAGTTCATTATGCTTTTCATTTTTGCCTTTTTACTTTTGCCTTTTGACAAAATTAAATAAATTTTACCTTTTGACGGAATAAACTAAAACATTTGAATGCAATTACAGGGATTAACAAACAACGAAGTAAACGAACGGATAAACAAAGGATTAATCAACAGATCCACCGTTACAAAAACCAAAAGAATTAGAGAAATTATCCTTGAAAATGTATTCTCTGTTTTTAATCTGGTTATAACATCAGTGATACTGTTTCTCTTATACTTTTATATTACTTCAGGCGATGAACGCCTTCTGTATGATACAATCGGAACAACCCTTGTAATATCGCTTAATACCTTTATTGCAGTTTACCAGGAAATTAAAGCAAAACGCGCACTTGATAAAGTAAGCCTGTTATTAAAGAAGGAAGTAAAAGTTATCCGTGAAGGCAAAGAATCAATTATTGACCAGAGTGATGTTGTGGCTGATGATATAATTGCGCTTGAGCGCGGAGACCAGGTAATTGTTGACGGCGAGGTAATTGAATCCAATAAAATGGAAATAGATGAATCACTGCTTACAGGTGAATCACTTCCTATAAACAAACAAAACGGGGACGAAATTCTTTCAGGCAGCTTTTGTGTTTCGGGGAACGGATTTTACAAAGCTGTGCATGTTGGCGATAACAGCTATGCTAACCGTATCACCCAAACTGCCAAAAAATTCAAGTTGAACTTATCCCCTCTGCAGGTTAAGCTTAATTTTATTGTAAAAGTACTTTTTTCAACTGCGATTTTTCTGGTTATACTGGAAATCATACGGACCCCCGGAGGTTTCAGCGACCTGGATTTTGTAAGAAGGATTTCTACCGTAATGCTTTCACTTATTCCCCAGGGACTTGTCCTTATGTCTTCAGTAACATTTGCGCTTGGAATTTACCGCATAAGCAGGATAGGCGCTATTATTCAGAAGCTGAATGCAATAGAATCATTTGCAAATGTTAAAATTGTCTGCACCGATAAAACCGGAACATTAACCCAGAATAAGCTTGCAGTTAACAGGATTACTCCGTTGACCGGAAAATTTACAGTAAATCAGATAGAAAAATTACTGGGAACATATGCAAAGCTCTCAAGCGATAAAAATGCAACTCTGCGCACTCTTGAAATATATGAACCTGATAATAATGCAGCAGTAACCGATGAAATTCCTTTCAGCTCTGAAAATAAAATGAGCCTTCTGCAATTATCAATTAACAATGAGCAGTTAACAATAATATTTGGCGGGTATGATATACTTAATGAGAGATCTGTTGAGAAGAACAAGGCTGAAGAGATATTTGAGAAAGATGGATTAAAGATTTACAGGAATTTACTGTTCGGGGTGGAAACATCCGGCAGAAGCTTAAAAGAAATTGAAGAAAATCTAGACACAGTTAAAATTGAGCCTCTTTGTATTGTATCCATAACAGACCAGGTAAGAGATGATGTAATGGATGCAATTAACCTGTTCCATAAAAATAATATTGAAATAAAGATACTTTCAGGTGATAATGCATACGCAATACAGGCAGTAGCCAAAGAAATTGGCTGGGATATTAAAGATGAAGAGCTTGTAACAGGAAGCGAGATAGAACAGGTAAATGATACCGATATATTCAGAGTGATAATGCAGAAAAAGATCTTTGCAAGGCTTAAGCCTGAGCATAAGCTCAGAATAATTAAAACGCTTCGCAAAGAAAAGATTTATACGGCTATGATAGGCGACGGCGTTAACGACCTGCCTGCCATAAAAGAATCAGATATGGGCATAGCCATGGAAGAAGGCAGCCAGATAACAAAAGAAGTTGCGGATATTGTTCTGCTGAAAAATAAATTTGCCCTGCTTCCAAGTATTTTTGATGAAGGAAATAAAATTGTAAATACGGTAAGCTCTGTGGCAAAGCTGTTCTTAACAAAGAACTTTATGGTAATTTACCTTACTGTGCTTTCTATGTTCTTTGCATTTGAGTTCCCCTTAACTCCAAGAAGAGTTTCGCTGATAAATATATTTTCGATAGGTCTTCCCTCTTTCATAATTGCATTGAGAAACTCCAATGTAAGCAAGCTTACAAACTTCACAAAAGAGCTGTTCAGCTTTGTTGTTATTTCTGCTGCTATAATTGTTGGGGCATCTTATATCGGGCAGTATTACACAGAAAAGATAAGCGGCTATACCGCTGAAGATATACAGATGGTTATGCTTTCGGTTATGATATTTATCACAAGCATAAATTTCCTTTCCGTTGTTGTGCATAAAAATGAAAAGAATATGAGGCTGTATATTTTATATGCTATCGGACTGGTAACCCTGTATTCATTCCTAGCATTAACGGAATCCCGGTTCATATTAATAAGCTGGATAAAGACATTTTATGAGATTTCATTCCTGCAGAATCAATATCTTGGCTTAACTGCAGCAATTGCTGTAATCAGCGGGGTAATATTATTTGCTTTACAGTTATTCAGAGGCAAATTTATCAGTAACAAACAATAAATACATTACCTGCCGCCGGTAAAACGCTCTTTGGGGATATATAACTTTTGTCCCAGCGGATAAGTAATTTCTATGCCTTCATTGTTCCAGATAACCCTTGTTTT
>LLZO01000236.1 GCA_001567545.1 Candidatus Tepidiaquacellales bacterium OLB5 | reverse complement strand
GCATAAGGAAGGGCTGCTTTATGCGAGTATCCGAAAATTTCAGTCATTATTAATCCAACCACAGAAGCTACCTTGTAACAGTAATTTTCCAGCTCTGCAAATGTATTGTAACGCTTATGTTCTGTATCCATACAAACACCATCGATAAGGTCATCAAAGTATTTGCGGGGTATCTGATACTTCATTACCGTACGGGCAAAGGCAGAGTTATTTATCAATTTGCTGTTTACATCTGAAGCAGAATAGATCTCATCAAGAAAATTCATAACCGGAATGAATTTGCTGCGGGTATCAAAAGAAGGGTCACTGAAATTCCCGTCTACAATATTATCAGCATACCGGCAGAAAGTGTAAATTGCATAAGCTGCAGCGCGTTTTTCCTTTGGCAGCAAATAGGATGAGAAATAAAAGCTTTTTGCAAACGTGCGAGTATATTCCCTGCACTCATCAAAAGTGCATTTCATAGGTGTTACGGAATCAACAGAGAGTAGAATTTCCTTCATTAAGTTTACCTCACCCCCTACCCCTCTCCTGACAGGAGAGGGGAGCAAAGTGTGATGTTTATATTTTTAAATAGTTATAGTTTATTTATCTCAGCTTTCTGCAACTTATCCTGATGCTGATTAGTGAGGTTATTTTAATTTATCAGTTTTTCAACAATTTTTGCAGAAGAAAGCACTCCGGGTAAGCCCGCGCCGGGATGAGTTCCCGCACCGGTAAAATACAGGTTCTCAAAATCCTCTGATTGGTTGTGCGGCCGGAACCATGCTGATTGAGTAAAAATAGGCTCAACCGAAAATGCCGAACCAAGATAACTGTTTAACGTATCCTGAAAATGCAGCGGGTCGATATAATGCTCAGCAATTATATTTTCTTCCAGTCCCGGTAGATATGTTTCCTGCAGGAACTGCATTATCTTATCCCGGTATGGTTTTGCTTCGGTTTTCCAGTCAGTTCCGGAAGCCAGGTGCGGAACAGGCGAAAGAACATAAAATCCTTCACATCCATCCGGAGCAATAGTGCTATCCGTTACAGTTGGCATATGCAAATATAATGAAAAATCTTCAGCAATTATCTTACGTTTAAATATATCATTCAGCAGCTCTTTATACCGCGGGCCAAGTATTATATTATGATGGGCAAGCTCGCCGGTATTGTACCTTTTTTTAGTGCCGAAGTATATCACGAATAAAGACATGCTGTAGCGCATTTTTTCAATTTTGCGGTTAGTGTATTTGCTGCGGTGCTGTTCATTTATCAAATTGCGGTAAGTGAAGGCAACATCTGCATTAGATACAACGGAATCAGCGGGGATGAATGTATTATCTGCAAGCTTAACCCCGCTAATGCGGCGGTCTTTGACCGTGATTTCCTTAACTTCTGTGCTGTAATGTATTTTTCCGCCCAGCTCTTCAAAAAATCTGACCAGCCCTTTAACAACTTCACCTGTTCCGCCAATTGCATAATGTATTCCCCATTCACGCTCCAGGTAATGTATCAGGGCATAAATTGAAGTTGTATCAAACGGATTTCCGCCGACAAGCAGGGGGTGAAAAGAAAAGCACTGCCGTAAAAATTCATTTTTGATAAATGATGAAGCATACTGATAAACTGTTTTGTGTGATTTAAGTTTTATCATATCAGGCACAATTTTCATCATATCACCGAATGTATTAAAAGGCTTATCAGCCAGCTCAACAAATCCTTTCTGAAATATTGCCTTGGTGGTTCTGATGAAATCCAGGTACCCCTGTTTATCTTCCGGGCTGTAACGCCCTATCTGGCTTAAAGTAAAATCAGTATCAGAATTGTAATCAAAAAATTCTTTTTTATGATTAAATATCCTGTAGAAGGGGTCAAGGGCTTTGAGAGTGAAGTAATCTTCCTTTTTTTGCCGGCAAGCGCAAACAGCTCATCGAATAAAAACGGGGCAGTGATGACTGTAGGCCCGCCATCGAACTTAAACCCGTTTACTTCGTAAACATAAGCCCTGCCCCCGGGTTTATCCAGCTTTTCGAATATTTCCACATCATATCCTTTGGCTGCCAGGCGGATTGCAGCGCCAAGCCCGCCAAACCCTGAACCGATAACAATTATTTTTTTCTTCAAAACTATAGTACATACCCCGTCCCGATGTATACCGGGACACCCTTTTTAAGAGGGGAATTTATTTTTAAATTTACGGGTGAAATATTCCCAAATGGAAATATTCATCGTTAATAAAGCAAAACCATATAAAAAATCTTCTACGGGAATTGTAAATAAACGGATACCCAGATAATAATTTTCACCGTACATAACTATCGGACGCCAGGTTAAATATCCGTTTACTATAAAGATTAGAACAAACATTACGCCCCAAAAAATCCAGAATTTTTTATTTTTGAACAGCCCGGTTCTTAACAAAAAATCTGTTAAAACTGCCAGAAAAACAGCAAATACCGATAAAATAGTGTATTCTTTCATTTGCTATTCCTGGTAAAATATTTTACACTTTCCCATGTAAACAAACCGCAAAAAGGAATTATAATAAAGAATAATATTTCTTCAATGGGAAGCCCGAAAATTTTAAAACCAACAGTGTACAGCGGATTAAAACTCCAGTGCCCCCGGGCAGTAACAATAATATCCCATAAGTTAAACAGAACAAACGGAACAGTAAGAGCTGCAGTTAATCTTATTGGATATTTATAAAAATCCATTTTTTTGCTGAAGCTTAAAATGAAAGGAGCAATAAAACTAACAGCCAGCACTAAAAAATATTCGATCTTCATATTATACAGCAGCCTGCTTTCCGGGAATAAAATATTTTATAAATACAGCCGGAACAGCAAACATCATTACACCAAGAAAAGTAATTATATAATAACCATGTGCAATATTTACCGCAGAAAAATTCAGAATATTAATTATTAAAATAACAACAGGGATTTTATAATTCAGAGAAGAGCAGCTTTTTATATTATCCCATTTGATAAGCCGGGAAACGGCAGCTGAAAACATCAAACCAACAGCCAGCCATGCGCCAAAATTCTGCACAGGAATAACTGAGCCACGCCATACCCAGAAATTATTGATAAATGATGCAAACGGCTCGAGAAGTATATCAGTTGCCAGTATAAATACAGATGCAATTACAACTGCAGAAATTTCAGAAGTACCTTTAAGCAGAAAACGGGCAGTCAGCAGAGAGCTTGATGTCACCGTAAACCATGCAAACATTATAGCCAGCGGAACACCGCCGATAAGCGGTGAAAGAACATGGCTGTAAGTGTAATTACCGAACGGGAACCCTGATGTTACACCCCAGTATTCAATAAACCATGATGCCATAAATATAACCGCTGTTGTAATTACAACCGAAAGCAGATCTGCAAGCTTTGTTAGTATTATAAACAGAATTAATGTTTCCAGTCCCAGGAATATTGTTGTAGTCCACAGGTATGGCTTCCCTGATTCTGTGAACATGATAATAAATCCAACCGGAAACATAACCAGGAGCAAACCTGTTAGCAGCTTTACAAGCATCCCGTCTTTATTTCTTTTTTCCGGTATTTGCGTTACATCCGGGATCGCAGAATTATTATTTTCCGGAAGTCCTGCTTGCAATGTACATATCTTTTGAAGCTTTGGAAATGAAGGTTTCAAGGTCAGACTCAAGCTTATCTTTCATCTGTTCGCTGAGGAATTTTTCACCAAGCACACCGGCTAAAAAATGTATATCGCTTGCCTTTTCGCGCGTCATGGATATTTTGAAAACAAATGAAATTTTTGTTTTATTTTCCTTAACAGGGGTTAGTACCCCCATACAATAAAGATAATCTTTTATTTTGTCCTTTGATTCAAGCAGCAGGGTATCTCCGGAGCTTTTATCTTCCAGCAGAAAAGTTAAATTGTAGGGAGTTGCAAGAGGAGCTTCTACCCTGTAAAGCCACTCGCTTTCTGTATCGTTAAGCTTGTTAACACTTACGATATTCGGAAAGAATTTAGGATATATCTGAAGGTCTTTTATATAATTCAGTATAAAATCCTTATCAAGCATTATTGATGTATTGCGTTCAACTTCTGCTGACATTGTGAATGAAACAGTTTCTGCTTTAACAGAATACAGGCATGTAATAAGTGAAACGGTAATTATTAAAGATTTTATCATTTATAAATTATTTATACTTTATTTTTAACAGGGTTATAAATACGCCCTTTCCATTTTGCGCCGGCAGCTGCTTTAATCCAGCGCCAAGAGTTCAATGCTATTATTGGAACTATAAGCGCACCCAGCGGGTGCAGAATGGTCGAAACTATTCCCAGCTTGAATTTTGCTGAAATAATAAATCTGCAAAAATACAGAAATATTACCTGTAATAAGAGTAAGATAAGTAAATTATCTATACTGAAGTGCAAAGATAACCTTATAATCAACAACATAAAAGGCAGGAAAAACAGCAGCAAATACACCAAATTAACAGAAAATAAGGCAACAGAAGAAAATTCAAAACCGGCGAAAATATTCTTTGAAAAACCATTCCAGATTTCCTTTAAATTCCTGTACATCCTTACCATTAACATTTGCCTGCCGTCTTCAACTACCAGCTGCAGGCCGTGTTCCTTTATTTTACGGGCCAGCCATACGTCCTCAACTATTGCATTCTTAACTGATACATGCCCGCCGATCTTTTCATAAGCTGTTTTTCTGAACAGCATGAAAGGTCCCATACCAATTGAAAATTTTATGAATCCTTTTTTATCAACAAAGTAAAACGGAAGCAGCATTAACACCGTGAACCAAAGCATTGGCATAATTAACTTTTCAGCAAATGTAACCATTTGTATTTTTGGAAATAGTGTCAGCATATCGGCATTTCTGGTAAGCGCTATTGTAACGGAATCACGAAGTGAGTTCGGATTATGTATTGTATCGGCATCAGTGAAAAGAATATAACTGCCTTTTGATACATCAACAAGCTGTTTGCATGCAAAACATTTTCCAGTCCATCCTTTTTCAAGCGGCTTGCCGTTCAGTATAATTAATTCGGGATGCGCTTTTTTAATTTCATCAAGTATAGCCCCGGTATTATCTTCTGAATTATCGTTTAACACAATAACTTCGTAAGAAGGGTAATCCTGTATTAGCAGTGAGTTTATTATGGCAGAAATGTTGTGCTCTTCATTTCTGGCGGGAACAAGTACAGATACAAACGGAAGGTCACTATCCGGCAGCGCTGTGTAACTTTTTCTTCGGAGAATGTAAAGATTCCATATGCATATCAGCATCAGGACGAAGAGTATTGCGGTTATTAAAATGTTGTAGTAAAGCAGTTAGACCCCACCCTGTCAGCACCGTTGGTGCTGACTTCCCTCCCCAAAGGGAAGTAGTTTAGATTTATATATGTATAATTTAAATATTTAAACTAAAAATGCATTTGAAAATTTTGATAATATAAAGTATCCAAACCCCCGATTAAAAATAATTTTGAACATCAATTAAGTAAAATATCAAATTTTATTTTACACGAAACCACTCCTCACTCCGCTTTTCGGCGGAGCTCTGCCCATCCACAAGAAAGGTCCAAAGGACTCCGTGGGAGAGAGGAGCAAATTAAAATTTAATCAAATGTTTTATTTCGTGAATCTTTGCCGTGGAATATTGTTCGGAAGCTTTCAGTATTTCCTCCGGTAACATCATCCCGCAGTTTATCAAGCTGTAATTCAAGAGTTGATCTTAATTGCTCAGTAAGGTCACGGTCAGATCTTCCTGTAAATAATTCAGGATTACCGATGGAAATAAAAACTTCCGGGCGCTGCTCCATCAGAAATTCATACCTTAAACAGACAGGTACAATGTTTACGCTGCCTGTTTTTTCTGCAATCTTATTTATGCCTGAAAAGAATTTCAGGGGACGCCTATCCTGGGGAACCATATCACCCTGCGGGAAAATCCATAAACATTTTTCCGAATCCTTAAGCAGCTCTGCTGCATAGTTAACAGAGCTTAACGCATCAGCCGGTACTTTACGGTTTACTGAAAATACACCTACATATTTAAAAAACGAATATTTCTTCATTTGTTCGATGTCCATCATAAGGTAATCATCTTTTTTTAAATACCGGTTAGTCAGGTAGTATGCTATGAACCCATCCCACCAGTTTGAGTGGTTTGCATAAAGAATCAGCGGAGAATTTTTATGCAGATTTTCCAGGTTTTCCAAACCGGAAATACGGATTGAGTAAAAATGCTTTTTAAGCAGCCTTTTGTGATAAAAAGCGAACATGCTGCCAATCAATTTATTTTTCCCTGCCGGAATCATTTAGACTGCAAAAATAACCAGTACAGCAAATTTAAAAAATCCATTTAAAATTAATCGGGTAGTAATGATTAGCTACAAATAAAAATGAAAAAATTTTCAGCTTATAAATTTGTATAAAATCAGCACAATAGGAAATTATACCAAAAAACCCTGGAAAAAACCACTTGACAAATCGATTTCTATGTGCTATTATTGCCGTAGTTAAACATACGGCAATTATTGCAAACAGAAAAAACAACGAAAATAAACAAAAAATCAAATAAATTTATAAAATAATGAAATCAGCAACAATAATCAGTCTTTTATTCTTCTTCTTGGTAATTTCTGCCAATTCTCAAACATTCAAAGATGTTGAGTGGATAAAGCCATCTTACGAAATTAACTATAACGGTACAATTGCTTCCGGCAAACAGCCTGAAGAAAATAAAAATATAAATAATTCAGAATTCACACCTGCAGGGGATTATTATAATTCATATGCTGATATAAACATTATATCCTTTTCACTTAATAAACCAGGTTTTGTTAACATAAAAATTTATGATGATAAAGGTAATACTGTTGATGAAATATCAAGAAGCAGCTTTGGGGCAGGTACTCATGAGATTAAATGGAACAACTCCAAATTTAAAAATGGCACATATTACTGTTCCATTATTACCAGCGAATTTTCAACTACTAAAAAAATAAAATAAATTAATAAATATTATTTAACAGGAAACAGAAATGAAAACAAACAGAATATTCAAAACAGTTTTAGCAGCCGTGATATTCACCGGAGCTTTAATTTTATCAGGCTGTGATATAGGCGGTGAAATAATTATTCCAAGCGGCGCTACCGAGCTTAGCGTTAACGTTAAAGCGGATGATAATGCTTCCGATACACCGCTTGATGTAGTTGTAATAACTGAAGCAAAAGCCTTGATAACTGATATTCAGTATGAACGTGAAAGAGACGGGCTGAACCAGCTTCATCATACCGGTCCATATGTTATAAACCTGGCGCTTGACGGCAGCTTAAAGGAATTGATGAGCGGTTATGTTGTTCGCGATATATATACCAAAGCCAAATTCCAGGTTCATAAAGCTGAAGACGGGCAGTCAATCAGCGATCCCGAATTTAAGGAAGGAAGCGAAGAAAACAAAAGGTATTCATTTATCATAAAGGGAACATATAATGGTGCAGCTTTTGTGTATAAATCAAAAAAATCGATGGATATTGTCATTAACATGAACAGCTCAAGCAATATAAACCTCAAAAATCAGAATTTAACACTTGTATTCAACAAAACAGGATGGTTTAAAAACGGTTCAAATGTACTGAACCCGAATTTACCGCAAAATGCAGATATGATTGATAACAATATAAAGGCATCTTTTAAAAAAGCGTTTGTAGATAATAATAAAGACGGACAACCGGACAGTAATTAAAAATATGAACAGAGGAAAATCTGAAATGAGGAATTCAGTAAATAAGTTTAATGATGAACAGGAAAAATACTTCTGGGTATTCCGTAACGGGAAGCTGGAAAGTACGAACTGCAAAGGTAAAGGTAAGTTACTTTATAAGAATTATAAATCAAAGCTGATAATTTCAGAGAGAAACAGGAAACAGGAAGATCATCACAAAAAAATAAATATAACTAATATTAACCAATAAATAAAAGGGGGATTTAAAAATGAACTTCAAAAAACAATTTAAAAGCTTCACAGTATTTTTGCTGATAGTAACAGCAATAGTTTTACTTTCAAAATCATCAAATGCTCAGAACTGGGTATCCCAAAACAGCGGTACAACAAACACCCTGCATGCTGTTTGGTTTACAGATAACCTGAAGGGTTTTACTGTCGGGGATCTTGGAACAATAAGATATACTACAAACGGCGGCGCAGCCTGGCTGGCAATTAACGGAGTAACAAATGAAGACCTGCATGATGTTGCATTCGTCAGCGCATCAACCGGAATAATAGTTGGCGATAACGGAAGGGTTTACAGAACAACGAACGGCGGGACAACCTGGGTTCAGCAGACCAGCGGCATAACAAATAATTTAAGAACGGTTTCCTTCGGAGCTAACAATATGGTTTATGCTGCCGGAGTTGACGGAGTTATTATCAGGTCAACTAACGGAGGAGTAAGCTGGAGCTCTGTAACACCTGGTTCAACAAGGTTCAGGGGATCATCAGCAGCAGGCTCAAAAGTGTGGCTTGTAGGCGATGGCGGGGTG
>LLZO01000235.1 GCA_001567545.1 Candidatus Tepidiaquacellales bacterium OLB5 | reverse complement strand
ATAAATTTTGATGTAAGACGCAGTTCTATAGTTACAATTAAGATCATTGATAATATCGGCAATGTATTAAAAGTTCTATTGAATGAAAGAAAAAACCGGGCAGTTACTCTCTTAACTGGGATGCTTTCAATTTATCAAGCGGTATTTATTATTGCAGGCTTGAAGCGGTTAACCCGGAAAATTATACTGTGATAAACAACAGCACAATTAAAATGCTGTTGATCAAATAAAAAATAAATTATTTCTTGTGTTACATATTTACCCCCTAAAAAAGCGGTTATTATAACCGCTTTATTTTTTATTTTAATTTAGATTGAAACAATAATAAATTAAATATAATTTGCAGATATAAAGTCTCTTGCTGCTTTCATCCGTATAGTAATATAGGTGCAATTTTGCATCTGTAAACACATTTATTAATGATGGAAGCTATGAAATCAACTAATATCATTTTAATTCTAGTTGCGGCTATTGTAATTTTACTTATTCCGCAGTCAGTAAACTCACAGGAACAATGCAATAGCTGCAATAATGGTCTGCAAACCTGTATCCGGTGCGGCGGAGCAGGCAGCTATACCTGTGACCAGTGCGGAGGGGCAGGGGGCAGGTGGGAAATCTGCAATTGCAATAACGGACTGGTAAATATGCCTGACGGTACTACTCAGGTGTGTGATTACTGCAAAGGTGAGGGCAGAAAGTGGCATTCGTGTTATAATCCCAATTGCAGCAACGGAACTGCTCATTGTCATTTTTGCCACGGGCAGGGTAATTTGGTTTGTCCTGTTTGTAAGGGTACAGGGATCAAATAAAATTTTGTATATATTTCAAAGATTTATTTTTACCGGCATATAATCAAAAATATTAGTGCTGCCGGGTAAAATTATTTTTGCAATTTAAATACTGACTAAAATAGTCCGAAATCAGTTTTTAATTCATTTTTCTTTTAACTTTACATCATTAATTTTGTCCTTAATCGCTAAAAAAATGATAAAAGCTTCGGTAGGAATTTGTATCGGAGCGAGCAGCATATCAATAGTCCGCGCAGTAAAAAACACCGAATCCATCCAGATACAAGATGTCACGATTATATCTCATGAAGGAAATCCCAGGAAAGTCCTTGAGGAATACTTTTCCAATAATGATCTAAAAGGAACACCTGTAGTTGTTACCGGCCGCAAGTTCAGGAACCTGATCAATACAATTTCAATTTCAGAGCCGGAAGCAATTGAACTTTCCATATCACATTTAAGATTAAGCGGAAAATACAAAGCAATTGCTTCACTTGGCGGTGAAAATTTCATAGTCTATTGTTTGAATAATTCCGGGGGAATTGAAAATGTTCTTTCGGGGAATAAATGTGCTTCAGGTACAGGTGAATTTTTCCTGCAGCAGATACGGAGAATGAACCTTAATATCGATGAAGCGCTGAGGCTGGCTGATAATGAAAATTATTACATTGTTTCAGGCAGATGCAGCGTATTCTGCAAAAGTGACTGCACACATGCCCTTAACAAGGGTATTGATAAAGGACTGGTTGTATCGGGCTTGTGTAAGATGATAGCAGATAAGACCATAGAGCTTCTTGCAAAACAAAGATCAGATAAAATTCTGCTTATAGGCGGTGTATCCCGGAATAAAACAGTTGCCGGATTCATAA
>LLZO01000234.1 GCA_001567545.1 Candidatus Tepidiaquacellales bacterium OLB5 | reverse complement strand
TTTTTAAGAGCTTTCAGTTTACTGAAAGCTCTTTTTTTTCATTTTTTTGCAATTTTTTTACTATAACATTTTGTTACATCTGTAGTGATATAATTCAATTGATTTAATAAGCATATTTTATTATTCTGCAATCAAATATTAAAGGATAAATGAAAAAAACCGCATTAATAGCAGTAATTATAGCTCTCTTTACTGGACTTTCATTTTCTCAATTCAAGGAAATACCAAGTGAAACCAGGACCAAGCTTAAAAGCAATTCAGGGGGATTAATACTTGGTTTTATTAACCCGAAGAATTTTTCGATATCGCATTCATTTAATATGTCCGTCATGACCGGGGGAAATACTTCAGTCAGTCTGGCCTCATATACTGCTACAATGAATTATAAAATTCTGAAGAATATGAACCTGAGCGCTGATGTTACCATGCAGTATTCACCCTATGCTTCAATAGGTTCAACCAACCCTGCATTGAATAAAGATTTTCAGAATTCACTTAACGGAATTAATCTGAGCCGTGTTTCACTGGATTACCGGCCTTTCAAGGATATGTACATCAGTTTAAATTATTATAATCTAAAGGGAAGTTACTACGGTTATGACGGTTATTACTTTGACAGGTATAACCCGTACTGGCTTTCAAGATAAATCAGAAATATTAATTAATCCGGTTATTAATGCCATCTGCAGATTCAGGTGAATTTGTCAGCAAGTTCAAAAATTATTCCATTAACATATTAATTGTTCTGCTGGCAGTTGTTACAATTTATCTTTTCTATAATCTGTTTAAAAGAATAACAACCCCCCAGACAGATATTAAAACTCAGGTAGTTGATTCAACCACATATTTAACAAAGCAGCCGTCCGGCGGCACTCTGCAGATAGATGTACAGAACGGCTGCGGAGTATCGGGTATTGCTGATAAAGTTACCGAATACCTGCGTTCTAAAGGATTTGATGTTGTGGAAATGGGCAATTTTACAACTCAGGATATTAAAACCACAATGGTAATTGACCGCGCAGGCAATATGAAAAACGCAAAACGGGTTGCGCAGTCACTTGGTGTCTCAGATAAATATGTTATTCAGCAGATGAATAAGAATTATTTCCTGGATGCAACAGTGGTTATCGGTAAAGACTATGAAGAACTTATCCCGTTTAAAAACCAGACGCAAACACAAACAAAGCCTTAAGTTTGTCATTCCCGCGAAGGCGGGAATCTTTTGAAATAGTACTTAAATTTAAAATATACATTAAACTTAATTTATAATTTATAGAAAGTTTATACAATTTGGATTCCAAAACACTTGCTTTTAAACTTGCAGAGCTGGCTTTAACAAAGAAAGCCGACAATATTAAAATTTTAGATCTCAGGAATATTACAACTATTTCTGATTTTTTTGTGATATGCACGGGTCACTCAGAGCCCCAGGTAAAAGCTATTGCCGACGCAATACTTGAAGGCTCAAAAAAAGAAGGTGAACATGTATGGCATAAGGAAGGCACGAACATGAAGTCATGGGTGCTGCTGGATTTTGTTGATGTTGTTGTGCATATATTCCTGCGTGATACACGCAATTTTTATGCTCTGGAAAAGCTGTGGGGCGATGCCGAAATTACTGAAATATCAGA
>LLZO01000233.1 GCA_001567545.1 Candidatus Tepidiaquacellales bacterium OLB5 | reverse complement strand
TTTGCTGCTTAACGGTAACGTTGGTACTTCTAACAGGCAGATATGGGTAGTTTATTCATCTTCATCTGTAACAATGAGATGTAAAAATTCAGGCTTAAGGTTTATCGGCGGTTCATTTACTGGTTATCTGCGTATGGCTTATGTTACCACAAGAGATTTAGACCCTAATGCTGCCGATTCAACTGCCCGCATTCAGCTTTTAGATAGATACGCAAAGTTTTATCCAACCGGAGGTACTTTTGCTGCATCAATGACATCAGACACTACTAGGGCAGCAATGAATTTTAACTTCCAGACGAACTTCCCGGGAAATGATTCATTATTAATGATCGCATTGCCGCACCATGTGCCTATGCTTGCCAACAGTACATCAAATACATTAAAGTTTAAGTGCCTTAAAGGCAATATGACTGAAGTTTACGGCAAATCTTGGTTAATGAATGAGAACCTAACAAAAGTGAACTGGTACCCGCTTGGTAATCTGAATGCTGTACCGCCAAACTACCGTGATACATTGTTCAGAACACTGGTTTATGATTATGATACTATCTGCGGGGCGCGGTCTTTTCCGTATGTTCCCAACGGCAATAACCAGCCGTCAAACGATGTTTACGGTTTCGGAAAAACAGGTGCAAAATACGGAAGGCTTGCAGTTATTGCAGATGAGCTTTTATCTTTGGGATATCCTCAGTGTGATTCAATTGGAAGAAATATCAGGGACACCCTGAAATATAATCTTAATTCCTGGCTTAACGGGCGCGCTAATCCAATAATACTCGGAGCTAATCTGAGAGATTCGCTGATGTATGACTCCAAATTCGGTGGAATAATATCAAGCCTCTCATATGACCAGGGGTATTACCAGGATTTCGGGAATGCGTTTTATAACGACCATCATTTACAGTATGGTTACTGGGCTTATATGTCTGCTGCAATTGCGCGTAAAGACCCGGCATGGGTAACACAATACGGCAGCAAGGTTGTGGATATTCTTCGTGATATAGGCAACCCAAGCTCACAGGACCCGTATTTTACACCGCACAGAATGATGGACTGGTATGACGGAAATTCCTGGGCAAACGGAATGTATGATGCAGGCGCCGGAAGGAACCAGGAATCAAGCAGTGAAGCAGCAAACGCATGGTATGGTATGTATCTTTACGGAATGGCAACCAATAACCAGAATATTAAAAATACAGGCAGGCTGATGCTTGCCTCAGAAATGAGGGCTGCGCATTATTACTATCACATTGACCCTAATAATTCTCCATACCCGTTATCTTACACAAACTCATATCATATTGTAGGCAATCTTTGGCATGCGTTAATTACAAACTCAACGTTCTTTGGTAAAAAAACACGTTATGTTTATGGTATCCAGATAATACCAACTACTCCTGCAACTGAAGAATTGTGGAGCCATGCTTACAGTAAACAGGTTTATGATTTTGCGCTGCAGTATGATTCTGTATTCATGAGGAACGGGCAAATTACTACGGGAATATTTAACTGGACAACTATTTGCGTTGGAGCCCAGGCTTATGCTTATCCCGATACTGCGCTTGCGTTTTATAATAAGTACAGGGGATTTGCCGGAAACTTTGACGGCGGCGCTAGTAAAACCAATGTATTGTACTGGATCTTAACGCGGAAATTCAATCCAACAATAGGTATTCAGCAAATTGGAAATGAAATACCGCTGAAATTCAATTTGTATCAAAGCTATCCAAACCCGTTTAATCCGAGCGCAATTATTAAATTTGATATATCCCAAAATACAGATGTTAAGGTGGTAATTTACGATCTGCTTGGCAGGGAAGTTACAACTCTTGTAAACGGGCAATTGAAGGCAGGTGTATATAAAACTGAATGGAATGCCGCCGGATATGCATCCGGTACATATTTTTACAGGATTACAGCCGGTGATTTTTCTGAAACTAAGAAAATGATTTTGGTAAAATAGGTTAATTAGGTGTAGGGAACAGTCGCGACTGTTCCCTGCTTTTGCAATGTTTTATTCTGTAACATATTTAGATAAATTTATTACCTGGCTTTGAATGCTTACAGGCGGTGGAACTCCCATTAACTGCCCGCTTTGAACTACCGTACCAAGAATTAAATTTTCCGTAAGATTTGATGAATTAGTTTTTTTGTACTGAACTATCCAAAGGTCCGGCGGAAAACCGGTTAAACCGGATATGTATGCAGGCAGATTAAGTGTTCCAGCTGCAGGCATAAGTATCATATTGCGTGTCTGATTTGTTCCCGTAGCAAAAAATACATTACCGTTTAACGAGCTTGTATCAGGCTCAAAATTTTCATTGAACTTGATGACCGGGTTTGTTGAGTTTGCCAGGCTAAGTGAAGCATCGCTGTTCAGCAGATTTCCCGGTGTAGTAGTAATACCGATATTTGTTGAAATAATAATATCAAGCGCACCGGAAATAATATTCCTTGCAGATGTATCCTGTATCAGATTAATAAGCTGGTTTGTGCTGAAAAATGCTGTAAGCTCGATGCAGTCGCTTGCCGTTGGCAGGGGATTTGGCGTGTAAATCCTGAGTGATGTATCCGAAGGAACCCTGTAAACATAAAGCCATGCGCCGACTGAATCCGGATTAATTGCCAGCGATATTGCAGAAAGCTCGGTCTTTCCGTTGGCTTTAACATTTTTTCCCATTATTAACACCAGCTCTGTTCCCGCGCCGTAATTTCGCAAAGCCTGCGCATTTGCGCTGTCAAGCCTGTCTTTTGCAGTTACTTCAACAGTTGTGATGTTGTTAATGATACCGGTAACGTCATCTGCGCTGCAGGCATGGAATTGAAATGATAAAACAGTAATAATTGAAACTAGAAAAAGCGGTAAAATGAATTTTTTCAGCATAATTAATAATTAATTTAACATATATATAATAACAAAAATAACTGCTTTATGTTTCTAAAATCTATGATATTTTGGGGGAGTTAATGTAAATATTTGTTACTGCATATCATTACTGGTTTACCACTTTTTTGGGGCGTAGGCGGGTTTTTCTTTTTGTCATTCTCTGTTTACCCCTCTGGGGCGAAAGCGGGTCACGAAGTGCGCATTTAAATCTAGTGTTTAATTTTTGATTTATTTATAATGTATGAAAAGCTATAATTTCGATTTACCATTTTCATACATTATCAGTAACATCTATAATATTCGTCTGGATACCCGCTTTCGCGGGTATGACAAGAAAATCAGATACTCCCCTTCGGGGAAACTAAAGAGGAATAATAAATATTTGTATCATACAAAAACTCAATTTTACCATTAACTTGGTTCTTTTCAAATATCCGGTTCAGCTCAGCAAGCATTGGTTCATATAAAGTACTATTGTACTGCGGGGTATAAGATGATGATAAAAGCCTGCCGGTTACACCGGCGAGATCGAATACCTGCATATTGGGGAAAGTCTTCTTTATATAACCATGGTCAAAGAAATCATTCAGTTTATTTTCATCGATATTTTCATGTCTTACATTTTGATAATCAGTGCCGTATTTCAGAAGTAATTTTTCGTAATCAATCAGAAACGGGGTGGCGTCAAGTTTTCGTTCATTCCACATTAAACAAATTCTGCCTTCCGGTTTCAGTATTCTATTAAACTCAGTCCTGGTTTTTGGAATATCAAACCAATGGAATGCCTGTGCACAGATAATCAGGTCAATTGATTTACCGGGTAAAGCTGTTTCTTCGGCAGTGCCGTTAATACTGTAAAATCCGGTAAAATCCTTCAGCAGCCTATCGGCTGCGCTTCGCATTTCGTTATTAGGCTCTACTCCGTAAACTATATTCCCGTTTTTCAGGAACAGTTCCGCTGATATTCCCGTACCGGAGCCGATATCCGCAATTACTGAATCAGATCTAAGAATACCTTCAGATTTCAAATATTCAATAACTTCCATGGGATAAGTAGGGCGGTATTTTATATAATTTTCTACACGGTCAGTAAATCGGGTTGTGGGATTATTCAATCGGTTTATCCTATCATTTTTTATTTAATACAATGATATTTGTAGAATTTATTATAATTCTTTTAATATTACAAGGATTAATTATTATTAATGAGTAACGAAGTACGAGTACGTTTTGCGCCATCACCAACAGGCTACCTGCATCTGGGCAGTCTTCGGACAGCATTGTTCAACTACCTGTTCGCAAGGCATCATGGCGGAAAGTTTATATTAAGGATTGAAGATACTGACCAGTCGCGCAAGGTTGAAGGGGCTGTTGAAAATCTGGTTAATATACTCAATGAAATGGGATTAAATTACGATGAGGGTCCGGGTGCTGGAGGTAAGTTCGGTCCGTACTTTCAGTCAGAGCGGCTGGAGATTTACAAAAAATATTGCGATGAATTGCTTGCAGGCGGTCACGCCTATTACGCATTTGAAACTGCCGAAGAGCTTGATGAAATGCGTAAAGTTCAGCAGATGCAGGGCAGGCAGACAATGTATGACCGCCGCGCAAGGAATTTATCTGAAAATGAAGTAAAAGAAAAACTGACTTCGGGTAATCCGTATGTTATCCGGTTAAAAGTACCGCTTGATGAAGAGATACGGTTCACCGATATTATCCGCGGCAATGTTAAGATTGAAACCAACCTGATTGATGACCAGGTTCTACTGAAAAGCGACGGCTATCCGACTTATCATTTAGCTAATGTTATAGATGACCATTTAATGGGAATCACTCATATTATAAGGGGTGAGGAGTGGCTGACATCTGTACCCAAGCATATTTTGCTGTACAGGGCTTTTGGCTGGGAAGTTCCGCAGATGGCACATGTTCCGTTGATACTGAATCCCGATAAAACAAAGCTGAGCAAGCGGCAGGGTGATGTTTCAACCGAGGATTTCCTGAAGAAAGGGTACTTAAAGGAAGCATTGCTGAATTTTATGGCGCTGCTTGGGTGGAATCCCGGTGACGGCGAAGAGCGCGAAATTTTCACCAAAGATGAACTGATAAAGCTGTTTTCAATAGAAAGGGTGAATTCCGCCGGCGCTGTTTTTAATATTGAAAAGCTGAACTGGATGAACGGCGAATACATAAAAAATTATGATATTGATGAGTTGACAGGATTAATTCTTCCTTACTTAAATGCAGGCGGAATTGATACCAGCGATATTGCAAAAACTAAAAGGGTTGTTTATGCTGTCAGGAATTACATAAGCAGGCTGGATGAAGCTGCTGAACATGCTAAAATATACTATAGTAAGTTAAGCCTAAATGAGGAACAAAAAGACATTATAACCAGTGAAACCTCTAAAAAAGTATTTGCATTATTGTATTCAAAAATAGGGCAATTGACTGAAATAACAGCTGAAAATTTTAAACCTTTATTAAATGAAGTGCAGAAGGAAACGGGGGTAAAGGGCAAAAACCTGTTTATGCCTGTACGGCTTGCCCTGACGGGCGAAGAACACGGTCCCGAGCTTGGCTTAATTGCCTATGTTTTTGGAAAACAGGAGGTATTGAAAAAATTGGAAGAAGTTTTGTAAATTTGAACAAATAAAATAAAAAAATATAAAAATGTATAAAATATTAATTTTAATTCTATCAGCAGGGTTATTTTATTCCTGCGGAAAGACTGATGAAACTCCAAAAACTGAAAATCAGAGCTCAACACAAAACATTCAGCAGACACCTCCTCCGGTAACAACTACCGATAATCTTGGGAAAAAATGGTGGATAGGGCAGTATGCATTCGAAGAATCAGCCAGAAACGTTACAGGAAGCGGTGCACAGACATGGAATTATGTAGTGGATGTTAAAGAGTTTGATGCAAATACATTAATTGCTACAATCCAGGTTGACGGGTACCAGACAATGCAGAGGCTTGAAGCAAAAGTTAATGCTACAGCATATGATATAGAATTTATTTTTGACAGGTACGGAAAAGATAATATGTTTGAGCCATATAAAAAAGGCGACCGGCTATTTGGCATGATGAGAAATACCCAGGGATTGATAATGACAGTATGGGATAAACTGAAACCTAATGTTCTTGAAAACCAGGAAAACGGTAAAGTGATGTTCCAGAGAATTGCATCCTGAGCTTAATAATCAAAAAGAGGCTTAATGGAAATTCATTAAGCCTCTTTATTAAAAAGTATTAATCTGTTTGAAAATTAATTAATATCTTAAGATATTCTTATTTCCGAATTATTTGATTTTTCAGCCAGGACCAGTGAATATACAAATGCAAACCAAAGCTGGCCAAAAAGATAACTAAAAACAGAAGATGAATATTTTTCCAGCTGTTTTCACTTAGATTTAAAAAGCTCCAGTTAGTTCCCGGACCTTCTATCAGCATTAAAATTCCTGTAATAATAAGTATCGTTAATGTGATCACTGCGCATTCTTTGCATTTTCTTGAAGCCGGCAGAATATTTTTAGCGGTTATAGAAAGATCTGCTTCACCGGACAGTTCAGCTTTCTTTTTAAATTCGGAAATTATATGTATTGCCAGTGCGGTTATCAGTATTATGAATATTAAAAGGAAATACATTTTGTCCTCCTTTACCTGCAGATTTTTAATGTAAAATACGTTTTTTTATCTGCAGATACTATTATTCACTATACAAAATTAACTTTACTTAAAAATTTCTACAGTGAAGAAATAAAAGTATAAAATCAGATACAGCTATATATCATAAAATTTTAATGATAAAAAAATGCACAGTTAAAAAAACTGTGCATTTCGTATTTTTACGGTAAAATTTCCGGGAATCTAAAAAAATTTGAAAAAATTAATTTCCTCCGGTAGTAAAATAATAGTGATTTTGTGACCAGTAAATTTTCCCGCCAATAGTCCTTCCGGCTTTCCAGTAATAACCGCTGTAACTGCTAAGCGGATCTGTGACAGTATAAGAATTACCGGATACAATGTAACTTACAGGATTTGAAAATGCCGGGTTAATATCAAGCCAAATTACATCAGCTGTTCCGGTCCATTCAAATGTAGTATGTATTGATACATTTGAATCATAATCATAGGGTTTTACGAGTACTGGCGGCGCTGTATTTACAGATTTAAGATCGGTAACAGAATCGCAGCTGAAAACCAAAACAGCAGTAATAAAAATCACTGTTATGTAAAAATATTTGTTCATATCAACAATGTAGATTAATGATCAAATATAAGACAGGGATTTGAAAAAACAAGTATTAATATTTGTATATTCAGTAACAATAGTTACTACTATATATAGTTATATTTTAAATAAGTTGAAATTTCATGGTATTTTGTAGTCAATATAGCGTTATTTTGATTATGTAAAATACTGAAACTATTATCTTAATATCTTATATTTGTAATAAATTTTATACATTTCACAAATATTATGGCTCAAACTACTGCTACTGTAAAAAATAATCTGCCAAAACCCTTTAAAGGATTAAAACATCTTATAGGCAATACCCCGCTTCTGGAAATTCATTTTACTTATAAAGGTTCTCCCAGAAAAATTTATGCAAAGTCAGAAAACCTGAATATGACCGGAAGCATAAAAGACAGGATGGCACTTCATATACTGGAAAAAGCATATGAAAATAAAACCATAAAACCCGGTGACATGATTGTTGAAGCAACCAGCGGAAATACAGGCATCTCATTTTCAGCAATTGGGAGGGCATTGGGCCACCCGGTTTCAATATTTATGCCTGACTGGATGAGCAGGGAACGTGTTGACCTTATTTCTTCAATGGGCGCTAAGATCAATCCGGTTACCAGAGAGCAGGGCGGCTTTTTGGGAAGTATAAAGCTGACAGAAGAACTTGCTTCAAATAATGAAAATGTTTTTCTTCCCTGCCAGTTTTCCAATGACGCAAATTGTGAAGCTCATTATAATAATACTGCCCCTGAGATCTGGTGGCAGCTTAAATTCCGTTCTTTAACCCCGGAAGCATTCTGTGCCGGTGTTGGTACCGGCGGAACAATTATGGGTGTAGGCCGGCGCTTTAAAGAATATAAACAGGATATAAAAATTCACCCCATAGAGCCTGCCGAATCACCCACATTAACAACCGGGCATAAAGTGGGTTCTCACAGGATCCAGGGGATATCGGATGAATTCATTCCTGCAATTATGGATCTTGGTAAAACTGATTCTGTAATAGCTGTTCATGACGGTGATGCAATTATAATGGCACAAAAGCTTTCAGCACAGCTTGGCCTGGCAGTAGGCATTTCTTCCGGCGCAAATTTTATCGGGGCATTGATGGCTCAAAATGAATTGGGAGAAGAGTCTGTTGTTGCAACAGTTTTTCCGGACAGTAACAAAAAATATTTAAGCACAGATCTGCTCAGGAATGAACCTGTAAAAGATGATTATTTATCCCCGCATGTGGAGCTTACTGATTTTCATGCAATGAAAAGGGTATGCCATACATGCTGTGATTATGATGAATGTGAACAGAAATTATACAGCCTTTAAATATAAGTACTATTTCAGTTCTCGATTATATTTTCAAATTTTTTTGAAAGGCTTAAAGGAAGTATCTCCCCGTATTCGGATTTATAATCTTTCTGCAGTTTTGTATATCTCAGCCTGGCTGATTGTTTTTTCCCCGAATTAACCAGGGAACTAAGCAGGTATTCGTAAGCTGTTAAGCTTAAATTATCATACTTTAAGTAGTTTTCACTGAAAAGAATAGTTTTATCAAATTCATTTTCGCTGAAATTCAGCTTCAAAAGCTGTTCATTCATTTCAGTAAAATATGAAAAATATTTTGTTCTCAGGTCTTCACACCATGAATCATAATAATTTCCCATAAAATCACCTTTATACAGACTTATAGCTTTTACCAAAAGTTCTTTGCGCCTGCCGGTATCTTTTATCAGAGGGATCTGTTTATAAATTTTTTCAAATTCTGAAATATCGGAATAAATACTGAAGCTGTCATCAAGCTGAAGGGTTTTATCCTCATATGTTATTACTGCGGGGAAAAGTTTTATACCGGTAAGAGTTTTTTCGCCTGAATTCTTTCTGCTGTTCTTTTTATTATTTGTTATCCCGGGATCTGTACTGATTTCTTCTGATGTAATTTTCAAAAGGCTTCTGAACCTTGATATCATCTGGTGGAAAATATTATCTGCGCTTTCCGGCGATGTATCAGGGTAAAACAGGTCAATGATCTTATCTTTTGAAAGTTTCCTGTTGGGAGATAAAATTAGGTAAATAAATATTGATTTCCATTTCTTTTTATTCCATACAGCATCGTCCAGTAATTTCCCGCGGAGATATACATCATTTTTCCCGAACAATAAGATTTTCAGGTCAAAGAATTTTTCCTGCATATCGGAAAATCTTTCCCTGCATTCATCTGATATCCAGTCAGCATTCCATTTATCCTTTACAGCATTTAAATTAACAAGCAAATATTTTTTATAAATGCTGTTGGAAACTGCAAAATCATATAATGCCCTGAAATTTATAATTTCTCTTTGTATAAAAGAATTGTATTCATTCTCTTCTGATTTGCCCAATGCTTCCTTTAGATAGTGCAGCGTTTTATCATATTGTCCGGTCATCCTGTAATAATCTGCAAGGTGAAATGAGATCTGAATTTTGCTGTTCAGCATATTCAGTGAATCATAAAAACCGTAAGCATTCAGCAAAACAGGTTCTATTTCGCTTATTGGGTTTATAATTTTAAGCAGCAATGCTTTTGAAACTGAATACTGTATCTTTTCAAGTTTATTGTTATCATTCAGGTATTTAAACGCCAGGTCATAATATTCCTCGGCTTTTCCGGGTTTGCCAAGCGATAAATAACTGTCTCCCAGCAGCGAATAGCTTAAAAAAATATAATACTTATGGTTCAGTTCCGCAGCCATTTTATTCATTTCAAGAAGCAGCTTTATGCTTTGTTCAAAATCGCCGAATTCAAATAAAAACGCCTGTTTGGCAAGCAAAAATGTTATTCTGAAAATAGGGATCGGCAGTTTTCCGCATATTTCATCTGCTTTTGCAAGATAATCCATCGCCTTTTCATATTTCCCTGACTGGGAATACAAAAGTACAAGGTTGCATAATGTTTCATATTTTCCTGCCAGTTTTATACGGCTGGTAACAACGCGTTCATAATAAGAAATTGATTTGGAATAAAAGCCTTTTATCAGGAATATATGGCCGTACAGGTTAAGGATTTCATTTTTAAATTCCAGGTCTGTATTTTCATCAAAATCTGAATTTTCTGCTAAAGCATATGCATTATCAAGTTCTTTTAAAGCAAGTTCATAATCTGAATCCTGGTAATATATATATGACCTTAAATAATGCAGCTTGGAAAGGCTGCCGGTATCTGTTCCGGGGACCTCGGCCATTTTAAGGGTTTCTTTTGCTTCATTAATCTTCCCGACACTTATTAAATTCCTTGTTTTGGAAATATAACATCTGACAAGGAAATTATTATCACCGGCTTCTTTGCAGAGTTTAACTGCCTGATCGATGTATTGCAATGACTGTTCCAAAGTGCCGATATAAAAATTAAGCATTAATGATTTATAAAACAGCAGCCTGTAATCAGCCCTGATAATTTCATCGCCTGTATGCTCAAGCCAGCTCCATAGTTCAAAATAATTGCCTTTATCAAAATTTTCCTGAAAGTGAAGCTTTACTAAATTGACGGCTTTTTCATTTTCACCTGCTTTAAACAGAAAGTTTACTGCTTCTGCAGGCCTGTTTGAATTCAGCAGTATCCCGGCGTATTCAGAAAGGAAGCTGCTGATTCTTCTTTCATCAACAGTATCATTTAGCTTTTTATTCAGAAATTTTTTGAATAAAGCTTGGTAGCTGTAAGCCTGCTCGCTGCCCGAACCGGGTTTATTTATGTTGATGAATATGTTCTTCTGGATTAAAAAACTGATTATTTTGCTGCAGTCAGTATCTACGAATAGTATTCTGCATATATCCAGGGTAAAATTATCAAGTACAGAAGTAAAAAGCAGGAAATTCTTTACTTCTTCTTCCAGTCCTGAAAAAATATCTTCAGTAAAATAATCGAAAACATCATCAAAAATCAAAATTTTATCCAGGTGCAGCTCAGTAAATGAACTTCCGTAACTTTGAAGTATAAGATGCATGCCGGTGATCCAGCCGTCAAGGGTATTCATTAAAATTTTCAGTTCATCTTCTCCGGTCTCAATTCCGTAATTTTCCTTTACCAGCTTAAATGTTTCTTCATAAGAAAACGAAAGCTCTTTTATCCCGATCTTGAAAATTGAACGTTTAGCCTGCAAAGTTGCAGTATTAAAATCAGGCTGCATTCTGGAGGTTATTACAATATGGAAATTTGAAGGAAGGTTTTCAAATAATTTATTAAATGCAATTCTCAGCCATTCACTGTTTTCAATAATACCAAGGTCATCCAGAATAAAATAGATGTCATTTTTAAATTTACTGATAAGCTCATTTATAAAAGTGCTGATGATATCCGAAATGATCTTTTCAAGATTTTCTTTGTAAGAATATTTTTCACCGTAATCTTCCAGCAGCTCAAGTGTCACTTCCCCGAAATCATTGTTTATTCTTTTTATGGAATATATGAGATGTTCCATAAAAGTGTAAAAATTATTCATTTCAGAAGATATGCTCAGCCATGAAAATTCAGCTTTTTCTTTCTGAAGAAATTCCAGAGTTAAAGTGGTTTTGCCGTATCCCGCAGGGCCATTTATCATTAACAGAGATTTATTCCTGTTAATGGATAACATTGAACAGATTTTTTCTCTTTTTACAATATTTACAGGAATTTCAGGAGGAAAGATCCTATTTTGTTGTATTTTCTGCAAAAAATGAATTTTAATTCTGTTTTTAATTTAATTATTAATTTAGCTTAATAAAATACCTGCTATCCTTAATTTACGGTATGGTTACAGGTAAGGTTTAGGGTAAGGTATAAAAATATATTTGTATTAATAAAAAATTAAACAATTAATCAAATTAAAGCTATGTATAACCTACTGCAAAAAGAATTTAGTTTTTCAAATTCAGTAATATCACAGAATTATATTGAAAATTATAAACTTTACCAGAACTTTCCGCCCTCTTTTTATAAAATGACCAGGATAGCATTCGATATTCCAAAAGAAAGTAATGTAAAAATCGTAATATATGATGTATTTGGTCAGGATAAAGAAGTCCTTTTAAACGAAAATCTGCAGCCGGGAAGCTATGAATTAAAATGGAATGCTTCTAATTTAAAAGCAGGCGTTTATTATTATAAACTATATGCGGAAAATTTTGTAGATTCTAAAAAAATTCTGCTTATTAAAAACTAAACTGCTGTTTTTTTATAGTGACATTTTCATTTTTAATTAAAATAGTAAATAATTTTATTCAATAAATAAATTTTAATCATTATATTAATATGAGTAATATATTTAAATGTTTATTTTATATATTAATATTAGTAAGAAAGACGAAACACAATGAGAAATCCTAAGATTATATTATTCTTATTAATGTTATTTATAACAGAATTTACATCTGCACAGCCTGTTATTGACTGGGTTGCAAGATTTAACGGGTTGCTGGATAGTACTGATGTTGCAGTTGATATAGTTTCAGATAATTCAGGTAATACTTATGTTACAGGCTACAGTAATTCATTGCTTGGGCTGCTTACTTCTGCGGTGACAATCAGTTACGATCCTGCCGGAAACCAGAGATGGAGAACTGAATACGACCAGCTGCTGAATGATGAAGGAAAAGCAATAGTGCTGGATAATGCCCAGCAGTATGTTTACGTTTGCGGATTCACAAACGGGCTGCTGAACCTCGCTTCGGCTGATTATATAATAATAAAATACCGGGCATCCGATGGCCAGCAGATGTGGGTCAGAACATATAATAATATTCTTCTGAGCGATGATAAAGCTTCTGATATTGCAATTGACAGCCAGAATAATATTGTAGTTACCGGTTACAGCCAGGGATTCCTGCTAATACTTACTCCCTATGATTACGCAACTTTAAAATATGACCAGAATGGTAACCTGCTTTGGTTAAACAGGTATAACGGAACCGGAAATAATGTTGATAAAGCTTATTCCGTTAAGATTGATAATTCCGATAATATTATTGTTACCGGTGAAAGCAGCGGCCTGAATTCCGGCGCAGATTATACTACCGTTAAATACAGCCCAAACGGCAACCAGCTTTGGGAAGCAAGGTATAACGGGCCGGGGAATAACCAGGACCGCGCTTATGCAATTATTGTTGATAATTCTGATAACATAATTGTTACAGGTGAAAGCGTTAACAGCAGCAGCAACTACGATTATGCAACAGTTAAATATGCTCCAAACGGTTCACAGCAGTGGGCAGCAAGATATAACGGACCCGGAAATAATAATGACAGGGCTTATGCAATTATTGTTGATAACAGCGACAATATCATAGTTACAGGTGAAAGCACCGGAAATACATCTGATGCAGATTACACCACCGTAAAATATGATCCATCCGGCTCCCAGCTCTGGGAAGCAAGGTATAACGGACCGGGAAATAACCAGGACAGGGCTTATGCAATTATTGTTGATAACAGCGATAATATTTATGTTACGGGTTCAAGCAGAAGCACATCATCAGCAGGTTCGGAAGATTATGCAACATTAATGTATAACCCGTCCGGCTCCCAGCAATGGGTAACCAGGTATAACGGTACCGGAAATAATGAAGACAGAGCCTATGCTATAATAGTTGATAACAGTGATAATATTTATGTTACCGGTTCAAGCAGAAACGGAGCATTATTGGGCACAGAAGACTATCTGACTATAAAGTACTCTGAGTCTAAAGTGGTAGGTATAAATAATATTCAGAATGAACAGCCTTCGGGTTTATGGCTGAAGCAAAATTATCCAAATCCATTTAACCCTGAAACCATGATAAATTTTGATGTAAGACGCAGTTCTATAGTTACAATTAAGATCATAGATAATATCGGCAATGTATTAAAAGTTCTTTTGAATGAAAGAAAACAACCGGGCAGTTACTCTCTTAACTGGGATGCTGTCAATTTATCAAGCGGTATTTATTATTGCAGGCTGGAAGCGGTTAACCCGGAAAATTATACTGTGATAAACAACAGCACAATAAAAATGCTGTTGATCAAATAAAAAATAAATTATTTCTTGTGTTACATATTTACCCCC
>LLZO01000232.1 GCA_001567545.1 Candidatus Tepidiaquacellales bacterium OLB5 | reverse complement strand
AAAAACAGTTTTTGCTGTGCTGGTTTTTTCAGCATTTTTTATTTTTATTTTATCCGGAATAATTAATATGCAGGGGAATTCCAAACCTTTTGGCACTAAAGGAAAAATGCCGGGTGCGCCGGCTGATGACTGGTTTGAAAAACAAAGGGCATTCCCTTTTGATGAAATTCCAGCTGGTAAGTACGATGAAGCAATTCAATATGTAAAAAATATGCCTGTTCATCATGCAGATAATCCGCTTCCTTGGGTTCCGGCAGGTCCTACTAATGTTGAAGGCAGAATTACAGTTGTAGTTATTCATCCTTCAAACCCGCAGATAGTTTATGCAGGAACAGCTAATGGCGGTGTGTGGAAATCAACCAACTTCTGTCAAAGCTGGGTAAGTGTGTTTGATAACCAGACCACTTCTTCAATTGGAGCATTAGCGCTGGATCCGCTTAACCCTGAAATAGTTTACTGCGGTACCGGAGAATCTAACTCATTAAGAAGCTACTATCCCGGAACCGGAATGTATAAGTCAACAAACGGAGGAGCTTCATGGAGTTTTATAGGTCTGGCCAATACGTACAGCTTTGGCAATATAGTAATTAATCCCGCAAATACACAGATCGTATATGCTGCAGCATTAGGCTCTACCCGCAGAAAGAACAATGAACGCGGAATTTATAAATCTACAAATGGCGGAGCTGCATGGATACAATCCCTGTTTATTGCTGATTCTGTAGGTGCAATAGATGTAATAATTGACCCTTTGAATCCAAATAAGCTGTTTGCTGCTATGTGGGAAAGGCAAAGAAGGGAAGATTATATAAAATACGGCGGTCCAATGACTGCACTTTATATTACTACCAATAGCGGTACTGCGTGGAGCGTTGTAAACGGCGGTTTTCCTTCAAACTCACCGGATATGGGGAGGATTTCACTTGATATCTGCAGTTCCAATCCGCAGGTAATATATGCATTAACTGCTTATGCTAACGGCAATTCAAGGGGATTGTATAAATCTGTGAACGGCGGTACTACATGGAATTTAGTTAATGCTTCCGTTGCAGGTTCTTCCAATTATGCATGGTTTAACAGGATCTGCAAAGTCAGTCCTGTTAACCCGGATATTGTATATTGCGGCGGTTTGAATATGGAGCGAAGCACTAACGGCGGTTCAGGTTTTTCGATAATAGGGGCGTCTCATGTTGATCATCATGCACATGCTTTTGCCCCTTCAAATCCTGATTTTGTTGTTAACGGTAACGACGGCGGAATTGATTATTCAACCAACGGCGGGCTAAGCTGGAGTGCAAGCAATTCATTACCTATAACCCAGTTTTATGCCGGGGATATTGATAATAATAATCCTAACACAATACTTGGCGGTACGCAGGATAACGGAACCAACCGTACAACCGGTCCAACAGGTTCCTGGCAGCAGATATACGGAGGTGATGGTTTTTACTGCCTTGTTGATTATACCAATTCACAAAGAGTTTATGCTTCGTCACAAAACGGCTCATTGGGCAGATCAACTAACGGCGGTGCCAGTTTTTCAAGCGGTACCTCCGGACTTGATCTTACTTATACAAACTGGATGACACCGTATGTGATGGATAAAACCAATCCGCTGATATTATATGCCGGTACATATAAAATCCATAAAACTACCAACGGAATGCAAAGCTGGACAGCAATAAGTCCTGACCTTGCAAACGGACATGTTCAAAACCTGGGAACGATTACTACTGTTGATGTTTCTGCTTCGAATCCAAATGTAATATACTGCGGTACCGATGATGCCAATGTATGGGTAACAACAAACGGAGGCGGAAACTGGACCAGGATCAACAGCGGCCTGCCGTACAGATGGGTAACCAGGGTAACAATTCATCCTTCACAGGCTAATATATGTTATGTTACTTTATCCGGATATAAGGTTGATTCAACAGGAGCGCATGTTTTTAAAACAACTAATTACGGCGCTTCATGGAGTTCTATTTCATCGAACCTGCCTGATGCACCATGCAACGATATTTTAATTGACCCAGTTTTTAATCAAACATTATATCTTGCTACGGATGTTGGGGTTATGATAAGTGAAAATGACGGCGCCAGCTGGGCTGTTTACAGCAGCGGAATACCTTCCAACGTTCCGTGCCACGATCTTACTCTTCATAACGGAACAAGAAAGCTTGTGGTATGGACACATGGCAGAAGCGCTTATTCTACAAATTTACCGCCGGTTTCTGTGGTAAGCTTTAATGAAAATGCAACTGTTTTCAGCCTTGGGCAGAATTACCCGAATCCTTTTAACCCTGAAACAACTATAGAATTCAGTATTTCAGAACCCGGTCATCTTAGGCTGGATATATTTGATGTTACCGGAAGATCTGTTGCAGTTCCCGTTAACGGAATTTATAAACCGGGCACATACAGGCTAAACTGGAATGCTGAACTTCTTTCCAGCGGTGTATATTTTTACAGGCTTTCTTCTGGGAAAAATAATTTTATTAAGAAAATGATCCTGGTAAAATAATCAATTTCAGCAAATTAATAATTTCTGATAAATGTATTTTTTTATTTGCTGTATTTAGGTAAATTGAACCTGAATGAGATTTTTATTATTTATAATTCTGATTTTCTTTGCCGGTTGTTCCGGGATCACTGTTGATAAACAGATTAAAGTAAACCCTGATGACTGGGTAATGTCCGGGGGTTCTCCTGAACAGCTGAACAGGTCTGCTTATGTACTGGTGCCGCCTCTTAATATAATGTGGGATTACAATATAGAAGGCGGTGTAGGTCCTTCCGGCATTACTGCCAGCGATGCTGTTGTTTTTGTGAATGCGCTCCAGGGAGAGTTGTTTACTTTTGATGTCAATACAGGCGGAAAGATCGGTAATCTTAAGTTTCTGGGCAAAGACTGCAGTACAGCACCGTTAGTTCACGGCAATAATGTTATATTTACCTTTGCAGGTGATAAAAAGTATTCTGTTGGCTCATATAATTTAATTTCAGGAAAAATAAACTGGAGAAAAAATTACGGTGATATACAAACTTCTCCGGTGATGCAGAACGATTTTGTTTATTTCGGAGGATTAAACGGCAATTTTTATAAAATTGATATTTCCGGAGGAAAAATGATCTGGAAATTCAATTCCGGAGGACAGATTCATTCTACATGTGCTTTGGCTGATTCAATTGCGGTATTCGGAAATGATAAAGGATTTATTTATTGTATAAACACAACAACAGGCGGTGAAAAATGGAAGTTCAAATCAGATCAGCCTGTGATATCTACCCCGCTTATATTCAATAATAAAGTTTTCATCGGGGGCAACGACTCAAATTATTATTGTTTATCTGCTGATGACGGAAAAGAAATCTGGAAAGTTAACCTGCATTCAAAAATTGTTTCAGGTTCTTCTGTGGATAGCGATGGGAATCTGATCATAGGCTGTGTTGACGGCAGTTTATTCAAATTATCCAATGCCTCCGGAGAAATTCTTTGGAAAGCTTCTGCAAAAGGCACAATTATCAGCAGCCCCGTTATTTCGGGTAATAATGTTTATATTTCATCCTATGACAGTTATGTTTATTCATTTGATATAAACAGCGGGCAGCAAACCTGGAAAAGCCCGATGCTTGAAAATAAGATCAAAACACAGCCTGTTATCTGGCGTGAATATTTGTTTGTAGCAGCAGACGAAATTGTTTACTGTTTTACCAGTAAAATTGTTGAAAAAAATTTTAATTAAGTGAAACCTGTAATTTTTCTTATCATACTGTTAATTTCATCATCTTTGTACACACAAAGCAATGATTCTGCTGCCATTAACTATAATTTTATTGATTCATACCCTCAAAATGCCGGCATCTTGTCTGGAAATGAAATCATTGGATACACGCCGTTATATTTTATGTGGCAGGATAGTATTTTCCCTAAAACATTGAAAGTAAGCTTAAAGGGATACAGTGAAGAAACTTTTACAGTCCAGACTCAGGAAAAGATCAGCCGGAAATTTATCCTTAATCCGCTTAAACCCGGTTTAATAAATGATCCGGTAAAGGAAAACAAACAGCTGTATTTTAAAACTCCAAGAAAATTATTGCCTATTGTTGTATCTTCCGTTATCACTGCTGCAAGCGGAATAGGCTCTTTTTATTTTAAGTCACTGGCTTCGGATAATAAAAAAGAATATGAGCTTTCAGGCGACCCGGCTGCACTTGATAATCAGAAAAAATACGACCTGCTTGGAGGAATTTCCATTGTTGCGCTGCAGCTTGGTTTCGGTGCGTTAATGTACTTCCTGTTTATTGATTAAGTTTTATCTGAATGATATATGCTTTGATATTACGGGAAAGCTTTCATCATACCTGTACTGAACATTCATATGCCCTGCATTAAATTCCCTGTGAATATACTTTATACCTGCCTTTTTCAGTTTATCGCAGAATATCCTGGCGCCTGCCTGAAGCCGGAATTCATCCCGTACACCGCAATCAGCATAAATTAGTTTTAATTTTTTCAGGTTGTTTCTGTATTTATTCACCAGCCTTACAGGATCGAATTTTAACCACTTGTTCCAAATTTCCGGTATAATCTCCCCGGTATAAATATCGAATGGAAGGTCAAAATTATATTCTTTTCTTTTTGGATTAGGGGAGTAGCATGCAGTCATTCCGATAACATTTATGATGTTGTGGAAATCCCCGCCCTTAGGCTGTTTATCATTTATCTGAGTTTTAATAAAATTAGCAACAGCTTTATGACCTTTTCCGTATTTCTGAATATCAATAATAAAATTGGCAAAATCAGGCATATAACAATATTCAAATGCGGAATCACCGGAATGTGTTACCATCAGCCCGAATACTTCCGGGTTCCTCATAGCCAGCCACATAGCGCCGTAACCGCCTGATGACTTACCGATTATACATCTTGATGCTGCCCTGGGCAGCGTGCGGAAATTTGTATCTGTAAACGGAACAATTTCCTTTACAATATAGTCTTCATACCTGCCCGTTGCTGCTGAATTTACATACTGCGACCCTCCGTATTTTGTAAAACAGTCAGGCATTACAACTATCATCTCACCGGTCTTCCTCGATCTTATCAGCCTGTCAAGCCTTTGCTGTATATTTTCTGAATAGGGTGATAGATTCATGTTCAAAGCTCCGTAACCTGTAAATCCTGATATTAAATAAACAACCGGGTATCTTTTGTGTTTATCTTTATTATATGAAGGCGGAAGGTATACAAGTACCTTTCTTTTGTGCGGATCTTTTAAAGGGTTATTTTTTAAAACACTGCTGGTATGGTCAAGTACTCTTACTTCACTGTTCATATTATTTTAAATTTAATTGCCAGTTCTTTATTTCTTCGTATGTTAAATAATCAGTAAGATCAAAATGCAGGGGAGTGATAGAAACATAATTTTCTTTTACTGCAGCTACATCAAATTCTGTCGATATATCCCTGTATTCCATGTGGCCTGTCAGCCAGTAATAATCCCTGCCATTAGGGTCTTTTCGTACTTCAAAAGCATCTTCCCAGTAAGATCTTCCCTGTTTGGTGACCTTAACTCCTTTTATTTCATTTAAAGGTACGTTAGGGATGTTCATGTTAAGCAAAGTTCCCTCATGCAGATTGATTTTATCATCTTCCCACATTTGCTTAATTATTGCAGAAGCAATTTTTGCCGGTTCAATAAAATCAGCTTTAGTGAATGTTGTCAGCGATACTGCTATAGAAGGAATTTTCAGAATTGTGCCTTCTGTAGCTGCTGATACTGTTCCTGAATAAATGATATTTATTGCGGTATTTGCCCCGTGGTTTATCCCGGAAACAACCATGTCAAACTTTACATCCTTAAAAAAATGAAGCACACCGATCTTCACTGCGTCAGCGGGTGTTCCCTCTACTGCTATCCCGAAGAATTTCCCGTCTTTTAGATGTTCATATGTTCTCAACGGATAAAAAATAGTTATCGAGTGTCCCACTGCGCTTTGCTGAGTATAGGGGGCAGAGACATATACATTTGCAAAGCTCTTCAGTTCTTCTACCAGCCTTTGCAGTCCCGGCGCTTCGATGCCGTCATCGTTGGAAACAAGTATATTGGGTTTTCGTGTATTCATGAATTTAAAATTGTATCTCCGGAAAAATTATTGATGCAAGAGCATCCAGATCTCATCCAGCAGTTTCGGAAGATTTTCTCCTGTAACAGAAGAAATGCTCATCACTACCGGCTTTTCTTTGCTTTTTCCTTTTGGGAATTTTATTTTTCCAAGCTCCTTCACCTGTTCTGGTGTTAAACCGTCAATTTTAGTGAAACAAATCATCCGCGGTTTTTCAAGCAGCTTTTTATCGTAGCTTTCAAGCTCGTTAATAAGTATTTCGTAATCTTCTTTTTTGTTTTTTTTGTACGGAATTAAAGTTGAGTCCAGAAGAAAAACCAGTACTTTTGTGCGTTCTATATGTTTCAGGAACCTTATTCCAAGCCCTTTACCTGTATGCGCCCCTTCAATTAAGCCGGGTATATCTGCAACTACAAAGCTTTGGTAGTCCTTGTATTTTACAATTCCAAGGTTGGGCTGAAGAGTAGTAAACGGGTAATCTGCAATTTTAGGTTTAGCTGCAGATATTTTTGATATTAATGTTGATTTTCCTGCATTCGGCAGACCAACTAAACCAACATCAGCTATCATTTTAAGTTCTATTTCAATTTCCTTTTCTTCACCTTTGATTCCTGGTTCCGCAGTTCTTGGAGCCTGGTTGGTTGATGTTGTGAACCTTGCATTGCCTCTGCCGCCTTTTCCGCCCCGGGCAGCCAGATAGCTCTCACCGTTTTCAATGAGGTCTGCAAGTATTACTCCTGAGTTTGCATTCTTTATAATGCTTCCGCAGGGAACAAGTATAATGATATCCTGCCCGCCTTTCCCGGTTTTATCTCCGCCCAGGCCGTGTGCGCCGTTTTGCGCGCGGTAAAATCTTTTATACCTGAAATCTATCAGCGTAGCAAGCGAGTTATCAGCTTTAAAAATAACATCACCGCCTTTACCGCCATCACCGCCATTTGGACCGCCTTTTGGCACATATTTTTCCCTGCGGAAGCTGATACATCCTCTTCCGCCATCACCGCTTTTTATAGTAATTTTTGCGCTGTCTATCAGCATAATATTATTTTTCTTTCAGGTATTTTATTTTCCGCCGGTAAAATGCGTCTGGAATATATCAACAAACTTTACAGCTTCTTCTGAATACAGTTTAATTTTTTTATCTGTGAATATTCCCTCTATAACCTCACAGGCTTTCTGCCAGTTTTCAGTGTCAAGTATCTTATTTACCTGTAAATTGAATTCTTCTTCATTTTTACCGAATAACCGTTTAATTATTTTTTTTCTGTAGCTGCTTTCACAGAAGAGATCTTCAATAAGCCTTTTGCGAAGCTCTTCTCCGGTTGGCTGTACCGGAGGCACAATTTCGCTGAACTGCGAAGCAAACAGCAGGTCATCTGAATATATTTCCTCTGAATCCAGGGCTGTTTTCGGAATTGTAATGACCTCTGCATCCTTGTTTTGGCTTCGGATATCTGCTGAATCTTCTGCTTCCTGCTGCCTTATTAATCGTATATTTATTTCAGGGAAATCTTCACTTACAGGCTCATCAGTATTCAGTATCCTGCCTATTTCAAGGTCAGAACTTTCTTTGCTGATAAAATCTTCCCTTGCTTTGGATATAAGACTCTTTATCTGGGCTTCTGTATCTTCATCATAAATGGCTTCTTTAGGAAGCTTTTTGTTCTCAGGATCAATAAGTTCAACAGCTTCCTGTATAAATATTTCATCACTGAAAAATCCGTCAATCTTTTTTTTGATCTCAGTAAAGCCTTTATCGGCAAAGTAAGATGAAAGTATTTTTGAAGGAAGCTTGATGTTAATCGGATTATTATCCCCAAGATCGTGAAAGAAATAATATAGCAGCCTTACAAGATTTACCCGGTGCGCTGTTTTGTTCTGCCCCGAAATTTCTGAATACAGGCTCCTGTTAACTTCATTCAGAAGATGCTCGATCTGGTTATAAGAAACAAATTCAGGTGAGTTTGCTGCAATAAAATCTTCTATGTTGGTAATATAATATCCGTAAAACTGGAAATATTTCAGCCTGTTCTGAATATAGGCAGCAGGCCTGGTTTCCTTTCCGCCGAAAAGAAACTTAAGCAGCGTACTTTTAGGCTTTATGATATAATTAATATTGAAAATGATAGCCTTATCAAGTACATCTTCAAATTCTTTTTTATCTATTGGTTTGTTGTGAGAGGGGATGTAATTTTCCAGAAAGCTGATAATAAACGGAGGCAGGGGGGAGCTCCATATTTTTTCGAATGTTATTCTGCCTGCGGGAAACTCCAGCATAGAAATATAATCACGGAATTTCCTTTTTGCAAAATCCTGGAACATTTATTTATACCTCTGTTGCTTAATAACTCCTACAGCTCGCGGTTTGAAAGCTCTTTTTTAAGCTGCGAAATATGCCATGTAATATTTATTTCCTTCGGGCATGATTCAATACAATTGAAAATTGTATGGCATCTCCAGATGCCGTCAGGAGTATCAATTATATCAAGCCTTTCGTCAGCAGCTTCATCCCTTGTATCGAATACAAAACGGTATGCTTTAAGCAATGCTGCCGGTCCGATATAATTATTATTTGACCATGTGCTTGGACAGCTGGTTGTGCAGCATGCACATAGTATACATTTAGCCGATTCAAACAGCTTTTCCGCATTTTCATTTGATTGAAGACGCTCGCTGTCTTCTGTTACCGGCGTATTGTTGATAAGATACGGCTTAACTGCCTTATACTTTTCGTAGAAATCTGTCATGTCAAGGATTAGATCCTTAACTATTGGCAGCGCCGGAAGCGGTTCAATTACAATTGTCTTTTTTGTATTAAGATCTTTCAGCAGGGTAGAGCATGCAAGATGATTTCTGCCGTTTATCCTCATACCGTCGCTTCCGCACACACCGTGAGCGCATGAACGGCGGAAAGCAAGGCTGCCGTCGTGCTCCCACTTTATCTTGTGAAGGCAGTCAAGTACGGTCATATTTTCATGCCCTTCAAAACGATATTCCTCAAAATGAGGTTCGTTATCTGTTTCGGGATTAAACCTGAGTATTTTAAATGTTACTTGCATATCTCTTTAAAATTAAACTTTTTGATTTTTACTTTTTTCGCTTCATTTTAACTATTAGTGCCGCTTTTCATTATGCTGTATATTTTTGCCTTTTGCCTTTTTACTTTTGCCTGCTTCTTTAATATTTTCTCTCCATCGGTTCAAACCTTGTTTTAACAACTGGCTTGTAATCGATCTTCGGGTCGCCTGATTCGTTTTTGGTTATGAAAGTATGTTTCATCCAGTTGGCATCATCACGTTTCGGGAAATCTTCTCGTGTATGAGCTCCCCTTGATTCCTTTCTGATAAGAGCGCTTTCATTAACGCTCTCTGCAATATCAAGCAGGTTACCCAGCTCAATTGCTTCGATAAGATCTGTATTAAACACCTTACTCTTATCCTGCAGCGATATATTTTTAAATCTTTCCTTATACTGTTTAATCAGTTCTTTGTTTTCTGCAAGTTCCTTTTCATTCCTGAAGATACCGCATTTATCCATCATGCTCTGCTGAAGCTCGCGGCGGATAGTTGAAATTTTCTCACCGCCGTTTCTTTCAAGCAAACCGTTCATCAATGCCCTTGTGCGTTCTTTGGGGTCCTGTTTAAACTCATGATGCTCTGCTGTTGGAAGATACTGCGCAATTTTTTTGCCCCCTCTTCTGCCGAAAACAACTATATCCAGCAGGGAGTTTGTGCCAAGCCTGTTTGCTCCGTGTACCGAAACACATGCACACTCGCCTGCAGCGTAAAACCCTTTTACAACATTACCCTTATTATCCGCAAAAACCTCTGTATCATAGTTTGTGGGAATTCCGCCCATTGCATAATGAGCTGTAGGCTGGATTGGCACTGATTCCTTTGTAGGCTCTACTCCAAGATATGTTCTTGCAAAGCCTGTTATTTCAGGTATCTTCTCATCAATTACTTTTTTGCCTAAATGAGTGAGGTCTAAGTTTATATAATGAGTGCCGTCGCTGCCAAGTATTCCGCGCCCTGCGCGTATTTCTGAAATTATTGCACGTGATACCATATCCCTTGGCGCAAGATCTTTTACAGTAGGCGCATAAACTTCCATGAACGGCTCATTGGCATTGTTGCGCAGAATACCGCCTTCACCCCTTGCTGCTTCTGAAACCAGAATTCCAAGCCTCCATAAACCGGTGGGGTGGAACTGGTAGAACTCCATATCTTCAAGAGGCAGACCTGCCTGGTAAACCAGTGCGCAGCCGTCTCCTGTTCCAACATGAGCGTTGGATGTTATCCTGAAAGCCCTGCCGTAACCGCCGGTAGCAAACATTATTGCTTTTGCCTGGAACACGTGAATTTCCGATGTTGCCATATCTATGGCAGTCAGCCCTTTGCATATCCCGTCTTCAATTACCAGGTCAGTTAAAAAATATTCTGAATAGAATTTGACGTTATTTTTTACGCAGTTTTCATATAAAGTCTGCAGCATAACGTGGCCGGTTCTGTCGGCAGAGTAGCACGAGCGTTTTACGGGAACACGTTTGCTGTTGGGGTCATTGGGGTCTTCGGGTTTTGTATGCCCGCCGAATTTGCGCTGAGCAATCTTGCCTTCCTTAGTGCGGCTGAAAGGCATTCCCATATGTTCAAGCTCAATGATAGCTCTGGGAGCATCCTGGCACATAATTTCTATGGCATCCTGGTCGCCAAGGTAGTCGCTTCCTTTAACGGTATCGAATGCATGGTTTAACCATGAATCTTCTTCTTCGTTTGAAAGAGCTGCGCAAACACCGCCCTGCGCCGTTCCCGTATGGGAGCGGGTCGGGAATACCTTTGATATAACTGCGCATGAGTATTCTTTGGGAATTTCCACTGCAGCGCGAAGACCTGCCCCGCCTGCGCCAACAATTACAACATCAAATTTGTGTATCATTATTGTTTAATAAAATTAAAATTTTTTTTTACAGATCCCTGATAGCTTTCAGCAGGTCTGCTTTCTTTCTGTTCTCTTCCGGTGTGTAGGTATATATGCTTTTCAGATCCATGTAATATAGCATTGCATCATCTTTTT